>NZ_JBNFNU010000532.1:0-2326 GCF_057364445.1 Xanthobacter sp. BG11Y11_SDJG | reverse complement strand
GGCGGGATCAGTTCGGCAGGGGCCGTGTCAGCGGCGACCGCGATCGGGGCGCCATCCGGCGCGGGCGCCTTCGGCTCCTCGGGGCGCGGCGGCTCGGCCTTGGTGCCGCCCTCCACGGTGGAGCGAATCTCCTCGCGGATCGACTTCAGCGGGTCGAACATGTCGGCAGTCGCCAGCGTCGATTTCGCGCTGTCGGTGATGTTGGTGATCTCCTTGCGCATGTCGGCGATGTCCGCCTCGCGCAGGGCTTCCTGGAACTGGCCCTGGAACTCGCCGGCCATGCGGCGCAGCTTGGTCACGGTCTTGCCCACGGTGCGCAGCACGTGGGAAGCTCGTGCGGGCCGATCACGATCAGCGCCACGATGCCGATGAGCATCAGCTCCGACCAGCCGATTTCGAACATGTGCGCGCCAAGCCGGCGGCGGAGCCGCCGCCCTCCTCAAGGGGTTGTGGTGGGCCGGCCTGAGATCAGACGGGCTTCTTCTCGGCCTCGGGGGCGCTCGCGTTCTGGTGCGGGATGGGGCGCGGGGCCTCGGGCGGGGTCGCCGTCTTCGGCTCGTCGTCCTCGGCCATGCCCTTCTTGAAGGACTTGATGCCCTTCGCCACGTCACCCATGAGATCGGAAATCTTGCCCCGACCGAACAGGAGGAGCACCACGGCCAGCACCACGATCCAGTGCCAGATGCTCATCGAACCCATTTACCGTCCTCCAGATTGTCTTGTGGCCCGGCGCATCGCACCGGGTCATGCGTGGGGCGCAGACTAGGCGTCGGAAGCGGCGAAAACAAGAACCTCGGCCGGATCGACGGAGAGGCCCACCTCCTCGCCGCGCGCCACCGTTCCGGCGTCCTTCAGCCGGGCGACCACCGGGCGGGCGATGCCCTCCACCATCACTTCCACGAGATCGAGCTCGCCCAGGAAGCGCCGGTCGAGGACGCGCCCCGGCACGCCGCAGCCGCGCGGCCGATGCGGATGCCGGTCGGCCGCGCCGCCGCCACCACCGGGCCGTCGGGAATGTCGGTCGGCACGGGGAAGGTGCCGAGCGCGGTTTCCACCCGCCCGCCGGCGGCGCTGCCGGGCGCCTCGTTCATCTCGCAGAAGAAGCGCGCCACGTTGAGGTCCGCCGGCTGGCGGTAGAGCGTCGCGGGCGGCCCACCTGCACCAGTTCGCCGCGGCGCACCAGAGCGATGCGGTCGGCGAGGCGCATCGCCTCCTCGGGATCGTGGGTGACGATGATGGAGGTCGCCTTGGCGTCGCGCAGCACGGCCAGCGTGTCGGCGCGCACCTGGTCGCGCAGGCGCCGGTCGAGGCCCGAGAACGGCTCGTCCAGCAGCAGAATGCCCGGGCGCGGCGCCATGGCGCGGGCGAGCGCCACGCGCTGCTGCTGGCCGCCGGACAATTCGTGCGGATAGGCGTTCGCCACCTCCTCCAGGTCGACCCGGGCGAGCGCGCGCCGCGCCTCCGCGAGCCCCTCCGCCCGCGGCAGGGCGCCGAGGCCGAACATCACGTTCTCCAGGTTGGTCAGATGCGGGAACAGGGCGAAATCCTGGAACACCAGCCCGACGCCGCGCTTTTCCGGCGGCAGGAAGGTGGAGCGCGAGGCCACTTCCCGCCCGTCGAGCAGGATGCGGCCGGAATCCGGCCGCTCGATGCCGGCGGCAAGGCGCAGCAGCGAGGTCTTGCCGCAGCCGGAATGGCCCAGCAGGCAGACCACCTCCCCCGGCTCCACGTCCAGCGACACGGCACGCACCGCCGGCACCGCCCCGTAGGCGAGGCTGACGTCCTCGAACGACAGGCGCTTGGCGATCGCGGCGGGGGTGCGGGCGCGCACGCCGAGGCTTGCGAGCGTGCTCACTCTCGGCCGTCCTCCTGCTCCTCGGGCTCGTCTTGGGGCTCGTCCTCGTCCGAGGGCGGCGGGGTCAGGGCGAAGTCCAGGGGCTCGGGCTCCAGTGTCTCCTCGTCCTCGTGCAGCTGCGGATCGTCGGAGGGCAGCGGAATGGTGAAGCCGGGCGGCAGGCGGCCGTCGATGAGGCCGGCGCCCTTCATCTCGTCGAGGCCCGGCAAATCCTGCACCTGGTCGAGCCCGAACTGCACCAGGAAAGCGGGCGTGGTGCCGTAGGTCACGGCCGGCCCGGCGCCTTGCGCGGCCGCGCAGGCGCACCCATCCGGTCTCCAGCAGCACGTCCAGCGTGCCCTTGGAGGTGGAGACGCCGCGGATCTCCTCGATCTCGGCGCGCGTCACCGGCTGGTGGTAGGCGACGATGGCCAGCACCTCCACGGCCGCGCGCGACAGCCGGCGCGGCTCGGGGGCGCGCGCCGCCACCAC
>NZ_JBNFNU010000531.1:0-2333 GCF_057364445.1 Xanthobacter sp. BG11Y11_SDJG | reverse complement strand
CGCCGGCCTTGGCGTCGCCGCTTTGGCGCCGCGCATGCTGACCGCTGGGCGCCGTCGACGTGGGCCGCCGGCTCTCGCTCCCGGACCTGCCGCGCCTGCCGGTGCTGCTGCACACGCGGTGGTGGAAGCCCGTCCGCGCGCCGCCCTCGCCGCCCTTGCCGCGGCCTACCGGAACGCCGTGCGCGGCTGACGTTCGCCCTTGCGCTGGGGTCCAGGCTCCGGTAAGAGCAGCCTTCCAAGCATCTGAGCGAAGAGTAGAGCGCCCCGTGTCGTCCCGCACGACCAAGACCGCAGCCTCTGCCCCCCGGACCGATCGGTTTCCGGGCAACGCTCTCATTCTGCGCGCGCTTCTGCTCCTTAGCCGCCCCTGAGGGCCGGCCGGGCTTGCGCCTGGGCACTCAGGGGACGCGCCGCCGCCGGAACGTCCGGCGAACCCATTCGGCTCATGATCCGCACCCTGTGCCGCCCCAAGTTGGCCGGCCCGCCGGATCGCCAGAAGGACCGCAGCGATGACCGACACCACCACGCCCCCCGTATCCGCGCCCCCGAGCAAGTCGGATCGGGTCATCATCTTCGACACCACCCTGCGCGACGGCGAGCAGTGCCCCGGCGCCTCCATGACCTTCGAGGAGAAGCTGGAGGTCGCCGACCTGCTCGACGAGATGGGCGTCGACGTGATCGAGGCCGGCTTCCCCATTGCCTCCATCGGCGATTTCGAGAGCGTGGCGGAGATCGCCCGGCGGGCCAGGAACGCCACCATCGCCGGCCTCGCCCGCGCCATTCCCGGCGACATCGCCCGCTGCGGCGAGGCGGTACGCCACGCCCGCCGCGGCCGCATCCATACCTTCGTCTCCACCTCGCCGATCCATCTGGAACACCAGATGCGCAAGTCGCAGGCCGAGGTGCTGGAGATCATCGCCGCCACCGTCACCCAGGCCCGCAACCTGGTGGAGGACGTGGAGTGGTCGGCCATGGACGCGACGCGCACGCCGCTGGACTATCTCGCCCGCTGCGTGGAAGTGGCCATCAAGTGCGGGGCCACCACCATCAACCTGCCCGACACCGTCGGCTACGCCACGCCGGACGAATACCGCACCATGTTCCGCACCATGCGTGAGAAGGTGCCGAATTCGGACAAGGCGATCTTCTCCGTCCACTGCCACAACGACCTCGGCCTCGCCGTGGCCAACTCGCTGGCGGGCCTGGAAGGCGGCGCCCGGCAGATCGAATGCACCATCAACGGCATCGGCGAGCGCGCCGGCAATGCGGCGCTGGAAGAGGTGGTGATGGCGCTGTCGGTGCGACGCGACGTGCTGCCCTATCAGACCGGCGTGAACACCCGCGCGCTCACGCGCGCCTCCAAGCTGGTCTCGGCGGTCACCTCGTTCCCGGTGCAGTATAACAAGGCCATCGTCGGCCGGAACGCCTTCGCCCACGAGAGCGGCATCCACCAGGACGGCATGCTCAAGCACAACGAGACCTACGAGATCATGACGCCGGAGAGCGTCGGCGTCTCCAAGACCTCGCTGGTGATGGGCAAGCATTCCGGCCGCGCCGCCTTCCGCGACAAGCTGAAGACGCTGGGCTACGAGCTGGGCGAGAACGCCCTGAACGACGCCTTCTCCCGCTTCAAGGACCTCGCCGACCGCAAGAAGGTGGTCTATGACGAGGACATTGAGGCGCTGGTGGACCAGGAGATCGCGGTCTCCCACGACCGCATCAAGCTGATCTCCCTGTCAGTGATCGCCGGCACCCGCGGGCCGCAGCGCGCCACCATGAAGATGTCGGTGGACGGCGAGGTGAAGACCGAGGAGGCCGAGGGCAACGGCCCGGTGGACGCCACCTTCAACGCCATCAAGGCGCTGGTGCCGCACAACGTGAAGCTCGACCTCTACCAGGTCCATGCCGTCACCGAGGGCACCGACGCGCAGGCCGAGGTGTCGGTGCGGCTGGAGGAGAACGGCAAGGCGGTGACCGCCCGCGCGGCGGACCCGGACACGCTGGTCGCCTCGGCGCAGGCCTACATCACCGCCCTCAACAAGCTGCAGATGAAGCGCCAGTCGCTCAATCCGCAGAGCGCCGCGGGCTGACAGCCGCGTCCGCGCCCGGCGCAAAAAAGGCCACCCCTGCGGGTGGCCTTTCTCGTTCAGTAGCCTTCCCGCCGGTCCGCGCTATTGGGGCGTGCCGCCCTGGCCCTGGCCCTGGCCCTGTCCCTGACCCTGTCCCTGTCCCTGACCCTGCGGACGGTTCTGCGAGGGGGCCGGCCGCTCGGGGGGCTGGGCGCGCTCGGCCGGTGCCGGACGCTGCGGCTGCCCGCCGCCACCCTGCCCTGC
>NZ_JBNFNU010000530.1:0-2338 GCF_057364445.1 Xanthobacter sp. BG11Y11_SDJG | reverse complement strand
CGGCATCGGCGCCAGCCGCGACGGGATGATGCGGCGCGCCAGGGGAGCGCGCCAGGGGGAGCGCGGCCGAGGGCCGGCCGTGGTCGAGGCGGAGGATGCGGTGGCGAAACGGACCGCAAGACGGGGCGCGTCTGACCGCCGGGAACCGGGTCCCGACAGAGCGCAGAAGATATATTATGGAACATAAACGTATGACCATCGGACGGGAAGCAAGGCCGCAAGCTCAGCCCGCCAGCCTGGGCTTGCCGCAGAACGTCCGTCGGAACTTCACAAAAAGATCGATCAGAATCAGACTCTTGAGATTAACAACTCGCGTGGATTCTGAGGGCCTGTGCCGGGCGACGGTGGCAGGAGCTCAAGCCGAGGTGAAGCGCATGCGGTCAAATGCGGGCACAACACCCTCGGGCAGCGCCGCGCGCAGCTGGGCATAATCGAGGTCGGTGTGGAGGTTCGTCAGAATGGACCGCGCCGGCTTCAACCGCGCGATATGGTCGAGCGCCTCGCCGACCGTGAAGTGCGACGGATGCGGCGTCTCGCGCAGCGCATCCAGGATCCAGACATCGAGATTGCGCAGATGCGGCAGGCTGTTATCCGGAAATCCGTTGACGTCGCTTGAATAAGCGACGCCGCCGAAGCGGAAGCCGAACGAGTCGATGTCGCCGTGATGCTGGCGGAACGGCAGCGCCGTGATCGGCCCGCCGGGGCCATCCACCACGATCTCGCGCCCTTCATGGAACCGGTGCTCGGTGAGGATGGGCGGATAGGCGCCGCCCGGGGGCGTGGTGAAGCAATAGGCGAAGCGGGCGTGGAGCGCCGCGGAGGTCTCCGGGTCGGTCCACACGTCGATCCGCCGCCGGTGCAGGATCGCGAGCGGGCGCAGGTCGTCGATGCCGTGGGTGTGGTCGGCGTGGGAATGGGTGAACAGCACCCCGTCCAGCGCGGTCACGGCCTCGTCCAGAAGCTGCTCGCGCAGATCGGGCGACGTGTCCACCAGCACCGTCGTGGTGCCGCCGGGACCGTGGCGCTCCACCAGCAGCGAGCAGCGCCGCCGCCGGTTGCGCGGCTCGGCCGGATCGCACGCGCCCCACCCCTGCCCCACGCGCGGCACGCCGCCCGACGAGCCGCAGCCGAGGATGGTGAAGATGAGGGGCGTCGGGGCCGTGAATTCGGGCGGCATGGACGGTGGGTCTCCTCAAGGCGTTCGGCACCGGGTCCGGATGGGCGATTCCCCGGCAGTCTTCAAGGCTTCCGGCGATCAGCCGAGGCCGCGCAGCAGAGCCAGCCCGATCGACAGCACGCCCGCCACACCGGCCATGGCGATGATCAGCCAGCGGTGCCGCGCCGCCCCAGGCGGCCCCTTGGCCGCCGCGTCGTGGGGCGCGGGGCCCGGACGATCATTTGCCTGACGATCAATCATGGCTGCGCTCCCCGAGCCTCGTCCGGGCACGATAGTCGCGGCCGGGTCGCGGATGAAGCGGCAGGGCGTCGCTGCAGGGTGTTACGGCAAAGGCTGGTGACAGCGGGGCGGGGAGAATGGTCGGAGCGGCGGGATTTGAACCCACGACCCCTAGTCCCCCAGACTAGTGCGCTAACCGGGCTGCGCTACGCTCCGACGTGGGGCGAGCCTTAGACCATCGGTGTTCGCCCGACAAGCCTTAATCGCCCTGCCCCGGCGCCCTCCCCAGGAGATCATGCGGGAAGCAGCCGCGCGTGTGGCGCGGGGCCGGGTCCTCGCGGGCCAGCGGGTCCTGATCCGGCTGCGCATGCGCGGCAGAAGTGTGGCGACCAAAGGGAGTTCGCCAGAAAATTGCCCCCGGATGGTGACACTGACGCCCCATTGGGCCGGCATTCGGCCCCCTCCCCTCCACAACCCGGAAGCTTGAACGCATGAAGTCTCGCGTGAGCCTGTGCCTGTCCCTGTCCGCCTTGGCCTTGTCCGGCGGTCTCCTGTCGGCCACCGCCGCCCGAGCCGATACCGGCATCGCCTCTTATTACTGGCAGGGCCAGAGCACGGCCAGCGGTGAGCGCTTCAACCCGTCGGCCTTGACGGCGGCGCACCGGAGCCTGCCCTTCGGCACCAAGGTCCGCGTCACCAATCTGCGCAATGGCCGCAGCGTCGTGGTGCGGATCAACGACCGCGGCCCGTTTGTGCGCGGCCGCATCATCGACGTTTCGCGGGCGGCCGCATCCGAGCTGGGATTCACCAGCCACGGTCTCACCAAGGTGCAGCTCGCGGTGCAGGACTACGCCCCGCGGACGACGCGTTTTCTTTTGATGGCACGAACCACCCGCCCGGCGCGCCTGCGCGCGCCGGCGGCCGGCGTCACAGCGGGCGCCG
>NZ_JBNFNU010000529.1:0-2353 GCF_057364445.1 Xanthobacter sp. BG11Y11_SDJG | reverse complement strand
GGCTCCGGACGCGCCCGGCGCCGGAGCCGCTGGACGCCGCGCTGATCTTCGCCCCGGCCGGCGAGCTGGTGCCGCAGGCGCTGAGGGCGGTGCGGAAGGGCGGGCGCGTGGTCTGCGGCGGCATCCACATGAGCGACATCCCGGCCTTCCCCTATGCGTGGCTGTGGGAGGAGCGGAAAATCCTCTCGGTGGCGAACCTCACCCGACAGGACGCGCATGAATTCCTGGCGCTGGCGCCGCAGGCCGGCGTCGCGACGCACGTGACGCCCTGTGGGCTCGAAGACGCGAACCGGGCGCTGGACGACCTGCGCGCCGGCCGGCTCACCGGCGCCGCCGTCCTGGTGCCGTAGCGCCGCGCCCTGGGCCTGTCCGCGCCGTCAGCCTCTCACTGACATCCCTCCCCGCCGTCATCCGCCGCCTTGTGCGGGGGATCCACCAAGCGGCCGGGCTGGCGGGCCTAAATTCCGGCAGGAGCAAGCGGCCCGGTGGATGCCCCGGACAAGCCGGGGCATGACGGCGTCAGCTGGGGGCATGACGGAGCGGGACATGTCCGGACCTGGCGTCTCGACGAGGAAAGCGGGAACCTAGCGCTGCATCACATAGGTGCCGGGCGCCGGGCCGAGCACCGCGTGGCCCCGGGCGCCGATATAGGGCAGATGGATGCGGCCGGAGGAATGGGCGGTGAGCCACGCTTCCCAGGCCGGCCACCACGAGCCCTCCTGCGGCAGGTTCTGCTCCATCCACTCCTCCGGGCTCACATGCAGCGCCCCGTGGGGCGTGTCGTGGATGCGGAAATGCCGGCGCTTGTGGCCGGGCTCGGAGACGATGCCGGCATTGTGCCCGCCCGAGGCCAGCACGAACGTCACATCCGTGTCGGTGAGCTGGTGAATCTTGTAGACCGACTTCCAGGGCGCCACATGGTCGCGCTCGGTGCCCACCACGAACAGCGGCACGCGCACGTTCAGAAGCGAGACCGGGCGCCCGTCCGCCTGGTAGCGGCCGGCGGCGAGGTCGTTCTCCAGGAACATCCGGCGCAGATATTCCGAATGCATGCGGTAGGGCAGGCGCGTGGCGTCGGCGTTCCAGGCCATGAGGTCGTTCATGGGGGCGCGCTCGCCCATGAGATATTCGCGCACCATGCGCGACCAGACGAGGTCGTTGGAGCGCAGCATCTGGAACGCCCCCGCCATCTGGCCGGCGGACAGGTAGCCCTGATCCCACATGACGCTTTCCAGCGCATAGAGCGCGCTCGGATCGACGAACAGCTGCAGTTCGCCCGGCTCGGAGAAGTCGGTCTGGGCGGCGAACAGCGTCACGGTCTTGAGCCGCGCGTCGCCGGCCCGCGCCATGGCGGCGGCGGCGATCGCGAGCAGCGTGCCGCCGAGGCAGTAGCCCGCCGCATGCACCTTCTGGTTCGGCACCACCTGCGCGACGACGTCGAGCGCGGCCATGATGCCGAGCTTGCGGTAGTCCTCGAAGCCGAGGTCGCGGTCCTCCTGGGTGACGTTGCGCCAGGAGATGCAGAACACGGTGTGGCCCTTGTCCACCAGATAGCGGATCAGCGAGTTCTGCGGCGACAGATCGAGGATGTAGTACTTCATGATCCAGGCGGGCACGATCAGGATCGGCTCGGCCTCCACGTCGCGCGTGGTGGCGCGATACTGGATCAGCTCCATCAGGTGGTTGCGGTAGATCACCTCGCCGGGCGTCACCGCCACCTCCTTGCCGGGGGTGAAGGCCTCCGCCCCAACCGGCGGCTGGCCGGCGGCCTTGCGCGCCTGGTCCTCCAGGAAATTGCGCGCCCCTTCCACGAAGTTGCCGCCCAGGGTCTGGCGCGCGCGCTTCAGCACCTCGGGGTTGGTGAGGGGGAAGTTGGAGGGCGAGGCCATGTCCAGCATCTGGCGCGCGCGAACGCCACCACCGCCTCGTTGTGGGGCGAGACGCCCGGCACGCCGTGGGTGGCGTTGTGCCACCACTGCTGGTTCAGGAGGAAGCCCTGGTACCAGAAGCGGAACGGCCAGTCCTGCCAGGACGGCGCGGAGAAGCGCTCGTCGCCCTCCAGCGGCTGGATGCAGGCCGGCAGCCCCCGGTCGAGGGTGGAAGCGGCCGCATAGGCCCCGAACCGCGCCGCCTTGCGCCAGGCCTTGGTGACGAGTTCCGCCTGCTTTCCGGGGGCGGCGGCGAGGTGCATCCACCAGTCCATGACCGCCAGCGACAGGCCGATGGCCGAGAGCCCCTGGGTTGCCCGCGCGCCGATCGCCTCGACGCCGTGGGCGCGGAGGAAGCGCAGATAGGCCTCCTCCGTGGGCTTGGGATGGAACTCGGCGGCGACGATGTCGTGCACCGCCGCGAA
>NZ_JBNFNU010000528.1:0-2358 GCF_057364445.1 Xanthobacter sp. BG11Y11_SDJG | reverse complement strand
GCCGCGGCCACGGCTGCTCGCGCACCTCGCGCGGGACACGCCTTCGCGCTATATGAGACCCGGAAGCGCTCGGCCGCGGCCGCGGGGGCGGAGGCTGAGCCGCTCCGCCCGACGCCTTGAAACCGGACACCCTGGAACCCGAAATCTTGGACCTGACGCCGTGACCGCCCCGGAACGCATCACGCTGATGCAGCGGCTGCGCAACGCGCTGCTGGACTTCGACGCCTTTCTGGACAGCGGGTTGTTCACGCTCGGCGCCGGCACGCGCCGGGCGCTGTCGTCTTATGCGGCCTTCACCGAGCGGTTCAACATCACCGGGTTTCCGCGCGTCCTCGTCGGCCTCGTCTCCAGCCTGTTCACCTTCGGCGCCATCGGCGCGGTGGCGATGCTGGCGCTGGCGGTGCCCGCCTTTCGCGAGACGTCGGACGACTGGCTGAAGCGCACCGAACTCGCCGTTACCTTCCTCGATCGCTACGGAAACACCATCGGCGAGCGGGGCGTGAAGCAGAACGACACGGTGCCGCTGGAGGATTTCCCGGACGCCCTCATCAAGGCCACCCTCGCCACCGAGGACCGGCGCTTCTACGAGCACTGGGGCATCGACGTGTCGGGCACCATGCGCGCCTTGGTCTCCAACGCCCGTGCCGGCGGCGTGGTGCAGGGCGGCTCCTCGCTCTCGCAGCAGCTCGCCAAGAATCTGTTCCTGTCCAACGAGCGCACGCTGGACCGCAAGATCAAAGAGGCGTTCCTGGCCCTGTGGCTGGAAACCCACCTCACCAAGAGCGAGATCCTCAAGCTGTATCTCGACCGCGCCTATCTGGGCGGCGGCGCCTACGGCGTGGATGCCGCGGCGCGCTATTATTTCGGCAAGTCGGTGCGCGAGGTGAACCTCGCCGAGGCGGCGATGCTGGCCGGCCTGTTCAAGGCGCCCTCGAAATACGCCCCGCACATCAACCTGCCCGCCGCCCGCGCCCGCGCCTCCACCGTGCTCGACAACCTGGTGGAAGCCGGGTTCATGACCGAAGGCCAGGTGTTCGGCGCCCGCCGCAATCCCGCGACGCCGGTGGACCGGCGCGCGGAGGCGGTTCCGGACTATTATCTGGATTATGCCTTCGGCGAGGTGAAGAAGCTGGTGGAGCAGCTTCCCGCCTCGGTGGCGGAGCGCAACTTCATCGTCCGCACCGGCCTCGACCCCAACATCCAGAAGGTGGCGGACGCGGCGCTGGAAAGCTCGCTCTCCGAGTTCGGCCGCGACTACAAGGTCAAGCAGGGCGGCGTCGTGGTGATGGAGCCCAACGGCACCGTGCGTGCCATGGTGGGCGGGCGCGACTACGGCGTGAGCCAGTTCAACCGCGCCACCGACGCCCTGCGCCAGCCGGGATCCTCCTTCAAGCCGTTCGTCTACACCGTGGCGCTCATGGGCGGCATGAAGCCCACGACCATCGTGCAGGACGCGCCGATCTGCCTCGGCAACTGGTGCCCGCAGAATTACGGCCGCTCCTATATGGGATCCATCACGCTCCAGACCGCGCTGCAGCATTCGCTGAACACGGTGGCGGTGCGCCTCGCCGAGCGGTTCACCCGCAGGAAGATCGTCGATCTCGCCCACCAGATGGGCCTGCGCACCCCGCTGCCCATCAGCGCGCCGCTGCCGCTCGGCGCCGCCGAGGTGACGCTGGTGGACATGACCACCGCCTATGCGGTGTTCCCCAATGGCGGGCGCTCGGTCTATCCCCACGCGGTGGTGGAGATGCGCATCGGCAATGGCGACGTGGTCTGGCGCTTCGACCGCGATGCGCCGAAGAGCGTGCAGATCATCCCCCAGCAGCAGCTCTACGACATCAACACCATGCTGAATAACGTGGTGGAGAACGGCACCGGCCGGCGCGCCCGCCTCGTCAATGCCAAGGTGGCGGGCAAGACCGGCACCACCAACGCCTATCGCGACGCCTGGTTCATGGGCTTCACCGGCAACTATGTCTGCGGCGTGTGGTTCGGCAATGACGACTACGCCATGATGAACCGCATGACCGGCGGCTCGCTCCCGGCCATGACCTGGCAGAAGGTGATGGCCTATGCCCACCAGGGCATCGAGATCAAGCCGATCCCCGGCGTCAGCTCGCCGATCCCGAAGATCGAGGAGCCGCCGGCCATGGTCAACGTGCCCGGCCTCGCCAGCGCCGAGCGGCCGGTCACGCTCTCGCCGCGCGCGGCCGAGCGCCTGGTGGCGCTGGAAAAGCTGCTGAAGGAGGCCGAGCAGGTGGCGATGCCGGAAGTGGTGGCCTCGGCGGCGCGTCCGCTGCCGCCTCCGCCCGCACCGGCTGCGGTTGTCCCGGCGCCCGGCGCCCGCAGACCGGC
>NZ_JBNFNU010000527.1:0-2367 GCF_057364445.1 Xanthobacter sp. BG11Y11_SDJG | reverse complement strand
AGGCGCTCGCCCGCCGCATCGCCGGCCAGGGCGGCGCGGCGCTCATCGTCGACTACGGCCATGGCGGCGGCTATGGCGACACGCTCCAGGCGCTCAAGGCCCATCGCTTTGCCGATCCCCTCGCCGATCCGGGCGAGGCGGACCTCACCGCCCATGTGGACTTCTCCGCCCTCGCCCGGCTTGCCCGCGCCGCGGCGCGCGCGCCTTCGGGCCGCTCGGCCAGGGCGCCTTCCTGCTGCGCCTTGGCCTCGCTCCGCGCGCCGAGCGGCTGAAGGCCGGCAAGGACCAGGCGGCGCAGGCGGCGGTGGACGCCGCGGCCCTGCGGCTCGCCGGCACGCAGGAGGGGCAGATGGGCGCGCTGTTCAAGGCTATGGTGATCGCCCATGAAGGGCTCGGCGCGCCGGTCGCGTTCGATCCCGCCGAGGAGGTCCGCTGATGTATGTGGAAGCGCCGTCGTTCAAGGGCCTGCCGGGCATCCGTCATGCCTTCTTCACCCGGCGCGGCGGGGTGTCCTCGGGCATCTATGCGAGCCTGAACGGCGGCCAGGGCTCGAACGACGATCCCGCCAACGTCGCCGAGAACCGCGCCCGCATGGCGAAGGCGCTGGGGGTGGAGGCGAGCCACCTCGTCGCCTGCTGGCAGGTGCATTCGCCCGACGCGGTGCTCGCGACCGCGCCTTGGCGCCGCGAGGACGCGCCCAAGGCCGATGCCGTGGTGACCGCGACGCAAGGCATCGCCGCCGCCGTCTCCATCGCCGATTGCGGCCCGGTGCTGTTCGCCGATCCGGAGGCGCGCGTGGTCGGCGCCGCCCATGCGGGCTGGAAGGGCGCGTTCGGCGGCGTCATCGCCGCCACCGTCGCGCTGATGGAGGCGCAGGGCGCGCGCCGCGCCAACATCCGCGCCGCCATCGGCCCGCTGATCCGCCAGCCCAGCTACGAGGTGGGCGAGGACTTCGTGCAGCGCTTCCTCGAAGCGGACAAGGCCTTCGTCCAGTTCTTCGCCCCGGCCGACCGGCCGCACCACGCTTTGTTCGACCTGCCGGGCTTCATCGCCCTGCGGCTGAAGGAGGCGGGCGTCGGCCACGTGGAGGATCTCGGGCTCGACACCTATCCCGACGCCGAGCGCTTTTTTCCTACCGCCGCACCACCCATCGGCACGAACCCGATTATGGCCGGCTGATCGCCGCCATCGCCCTCGCCTGAGGATCGGACGGAAACCGCCCCCATGAAGTCATCGGATGTCGACATTCTCCTGGTGCCGGGCTGGCAGGGCTCCGGCCCCGATCACTGGCAGAGCCGCTGGGAGCGCGCGCTCTCCACCGCCCGGCGCGTCGACCAGGCCGACTTCGATGTCCCGGATCGCGATGCCTGGACCGTCCGCCTGGTGGAGGAGGTGGCGCGCGCGGCGCGTCCCGTGGTGCTGGTCGCCCATTCGCTGGGCGTGCCCACGGTGGTGCATGCGGCGCCGTCCTTCCCTTCCGGCAAGGTGGTGGGGGCGTTCCTGGTGGCACCACCCGACCTTGGCGCGACCCGCGCCCCGGAACTCGCCGCCTTCGCGCCGGTTCCGACCGATCCCCTGCCCTTCCCCTCGGTGCTGGTGGCGAGCCGCAACGATCCCTATTGCGCCTATCGACAGGCGGAAGGCTTCGCGCTCGACTGGGGCGCGGCTCTGGTGGATGCGGGCGATGCCGGCCACCTGAACGCCGAGGCGGGCTTCGGCCCCTGGCCGGAAGGCTCCATGCGGCTGCTCGGCTTCCTGCGCGCGCTCAAGGCGGAATCTTAAACGTTCCTTAACCGTTCCCATGGACCGCCGGCCCGTTTGCCGCTACCCCTGAGGCGTTAATGAAACCTTAGCGGGGACGGATGAAGGCCAAGCGGTCGAGCGGAGCTGGACATGCCCGCGCCCTCAAGGCGTTTGCCGGCGCCGGCCTCATCGGCGCCGGCCTGATGCTCGCCGGCTGCCAGACCGACGGCCTGTCCTCGGGCGGCGGCGCGCTCGCCTTCGACCGCATCGAAGGCCCCCCGCCGCAGAGCTTCGATCGCCTGGTGACGCAACTGTCCAGCGCTGCCGACGCGCGCAAGGTGGACGTGGTCTCGCGCCAGCAGGACGCGCCCTATCGCGTCAAGGGCTACCTCTCCGCGCATCAGCAGGGCGGCAAGACCTCGGTCGCCTATGTCTGGGACATCTATGGCCGCGACCGGGAGCGGGTGGCGCGCGTCTCGGGCGAGGAGACGGTCTCGGCCGCCAAAGGCGCCGATCCCTGGGCCGCCTGCGACGACGCCTGCCTGGCCAAGATCGCCGAAAGCACCATGGCGGGCCTTTCCGCCGCCCTCGGCGGCTCGGCCGCGCCGGCCGCGTCGGCCATCG
>NZ_JBNFNU010000526.1:0-2376 GCF_057364445.1 Xanthobacter sp. BG11Y11_SDJG | reverse complement strand
CGTCGAGCGCGCCCTGGCCGTCGCCGCGGCCGAGCGCCTCCTCGGCCTCGCGCATGGCCTGTTCGGCGCGGCCGAGCTGGTCGCCCGCGCGCGCCATGTCGTCCTGTCCCTGACCGCCTTCGCCCTGCTGGCCCTGACCCTGACCCTGCTGGCCGGGCTGCATGCGGCGCATCTGGTCGAGCATGCGGCCGAGGCGCCGCCTGAGGTCCTGCTGGCCCTGCTGGAGCTGGTCGAAGCCGTCCTGGCCCTCGCCGCCTTCGCCCTGCTGCCCTTGCTGGCCCTGTTGCCCCTGCTGGCCGCGTTGCCCGCGCTGTCCCTGTTGGCCTTGCTGCTGCCCCTGGCGGAAGGTCCGGTCGCGCAGGCGCTGCTGTTCCTGGATCATGGCCCCCAGCTCGCTCTGCTGCTGCTGCTGGCCCTGCTGCCCGGCCTGGCGGTTGCTCGGGCGCATGTTCTCCATCATCGCCTGGAGCTGGTCGAGCAGCTCTCGCGCCGCGTCCTTGTTGCCGGAGCGGGCGAGGTCCTCGATCCGGTCCAGCATCTTCTGCAGGTCCTGGGGCCGCATGATGCGCGTGTTCTGGTCCAGCGGGCGGTCGTTGGCGCCGCGGTCGCGCATGGCCTGCTCGGCCATCTGGCGCATCATGCGCTCCATGGCGGCGCGCAGGTCCTGGGTCAGCTTGCGGATCTCCTCGTCGCTGGCGCCGCGCTCCAGCGCCTCGCGCAGCGCCTCCTGGGCCGCCTTGAGCGCCCGCTCGGCGTCGGTGAGGGTGCCATCCTCGATGCGCACGGCCATGTCCCAGAGATAGTCGACCAGCGCGCGCAGGTCCTCGTCGTTGCGGGCGCCGCGGGCCATGGCGAGGCCGGTGCGCAGGCCGAGATACTCGCTCATGTCGGGCTTGAACTTCTGCGGCTCGTCGGTCAGCGCGGTGAGCACGGTCACCAGCCGGCGGCGGTTCGAGGGGTCGAGCGCGAGACGGCGGCGCTCGTCCACCAGCGCCTTGGCGAGCGGCTTGGTGAAGGTCCGCTGCGGCAGGCGGAACGTCTTGGTCTCGCTGACGCTCTCCTGGCCCGCCTCGTCCTTGGCCTTGAGCGTGATGGCGACGGTGGCGCCGGCCCAGGGGTGGGCGACGAGATCCTTGGTGGTCTGGGCGGCGCCGGAGCGCCCCGCGGCGGGGCAGGGTGAGCTTCACCTCGGGCGCCGGGATCAGCGGCTTCGGCGGCGCCTTGGCCGCGCTCGCGCCGGGGCGCGGGAAAAAGGACGGCTCGGGCGGCGCCGGCACGAGGATGGCGTCGGCCTCCTTGATCCCGTAATCGTCCTCCATCCGGTAGGACAGCACGGTGGTGTTGCGTAGGCCCACCTGCGGATCCTTGGCGAAGGCGATGGTGGGCGCCGTGTCCGGCTGCACCTTGAAGTGCCACATCAGCCGGCGCTGGTCCGGGCCGAGGAAGGAGACATCCGCATTCTCGCGGATCACGAAGCGCCGCTCGCCGCGCGCGGCGCGGGCGGCACTGTCGGGCGCACCTGCGGCAGCAGCCAGAGCAGCAGCGGTCCGCCGATGAGGCCGACCATGGCGCCGGTGGGGATGAGATCGCCGTGCCCGGTGGCGGTGGCAAGGACGATGCCGTCCGCAAGGCTGAGCAGCAGGGCGCCGATCAGCGGCGCGCGCCACACGATCTCGCTTGGCGTGCGCGCGCCGGAGATGCGCGCGAAGGCGGGCGCGGCCAGGCCCACGAAGCCGATGATGCCCACCTCGGCGATCACGCTCGCCGCGAGCCACACCGCCAGCGCGATCACGAGGACCCGCAGCGCCGTGAGCGCCAGCCCGAGGCTGCGCGCGCCGGCATCGTCCAGCGCCATGATCGCCAGCGGACGCAGCAGCAGCGCGGCGGCGACCGCGCCCAGCGCGAGCCGCGTGCCGATGACGATCGCGCCGTTCCAGTTCTGCTGGTGCAGCGAACCGGCGCCCCAGATAAAGACCGAGAGCACGTATTCGCCGCGCGCCAGCACCACCGCGGCGCTCGCCGCCGCCGCCATCAGCGCCACCGTCATGCCCGCCACCACCACGGTGACGGGATCGAGCCCGCGCCGCCAGGAGAGCGCCACCACCAGCGCCACCGCGCCCGCGCCGCCGGCCGAGGCCACCGCCTCGCGCGAGAATGCGAGCAGGCCCGGCGCGAAGGCGAGGGCCAGCACCAAAGCGAGCTGCGCGCCGGAGGCGATGCCGAGGGTGGAGGGATCGGCGATGGGGTTGCGCAGCACGCGCTGCAGCAGCGCGCCGGCAAGGCCCAGGGCGGCGCCCGCGAGCAGTGCGTCGCCGCGCGCGGCAGAAAGACCGTGCCACACAAGCGCGGCATCCAGCCGCCGCACGGTCTCCGGAT
>NZ_JBNFNU010000525.1:0-2379 GCF_057364445.1 Xanthobacter sp. BG11Y11_SDJG | reverse complement strand
ACTCGTGGCAACGCCATCGCTTATGCCGGCGCCGCCGAGATGCGCCTCGCGGCCGAGGACGGTTTCGCCTTGCTGGTGGTGGAGGACCGCGGGCCGGGCATCCCGGCGGCCGAGCGGGCGGCGGTGTTCGAGCCATTCTACCGGGTCGAGGCCTCGCGCAACCGCGAGAGCGGCGGCGCCGGGCTCGGCCTCACCATCGTGCGACAGATTGTCGAGGGTCACGGCGGCACGGTGGCGGTGGAAGACCGCCCCGGCGGCGGTGCCCGCTTGGTGGTGCGGCTGCCGCTGGCCGGCGCATCGGCCAGCTAAGGCTTTCGTCCGGCTTCCGTCTCGGCTAACCCTCGCCGGCGCGTTACCCCGTTCCGGAAGCCCCGATGCCCGAGACCCTGCTCTTCCACAGCGACTACGATGATGCCGCCGCCTGGAGCGAGGCGCTGAAGCGCCGGTTGCCGGATCTCGACGTCGCGGTCTCGACCCAGCCCTACGATCCCGCCGCGGTGCGCTACGCTCTGGTCTGGCAGCCGCCGGTGGGCTTCTTCGCGCCGCTGGTGAACCTCGCCCTCGTCACCAATCTCGGTGCCGGCGTCGATGCGCTGGTGGGGCGGGCCGATCTGCCGGGCGTGCCCGTAACCCGCATCTGCGATCCCGAGATGGCGCGCATGATGGCGTCCTTCGTCCTGATGGCCGTGCTGCGCCATGCCCGCGACCTGCCGCTGTTGGAGCGGGCGCGCCGCGCGCGGCGCTGGCACTGGGTGAATCCGCGCACGGCGGGCGAAATTACGGTGGGCATCCTCGGCCTCGGCGAACTGGGCGCCCGCGCGGCGCGCGAGGTGGCCGGCCACGGCTTCCGGGTGAAGGGCTGGTCGCGTTCGGCCAAGACCCTCACCGGCATCGAGACGGTGCATGGACTCGGGGCGCTGGACGGTTTCCTCGCCGACGTGGAGATCCTGGTGGTGATGCTGCCGCTCACCGCGCAGACGCGGCACGTGGTCGACGCCCGCCGCCTCGCGCTGCTGCCGAGGGGCGCGAAGCTCATCAACGTGGCGCGCGGCTCGGTGGTGGACGAGCAGGCACTGATCGCCGCGCTGCGGTCGGGGCATCTGGAGAGTGCCACGCTGGACGTGTTCGAGGCGGAGCCGCTGCCCCAGGACAGCCCGCTCTGGGACATGGAGAACGTGCTGATCACCCCGCACCTCGCCTCGGTGGCGATCCCGGCCAGCGCCGCGGCGCAGATCGCCGAGAACATCCGCCGGCTGCGGCGCGGCCAGGCGCCGCTGTTCCAGGTGGAGACCGAGCGCGGCTATTGAGCGTCGGTGCCGAGGGCGTCGGCGGCGAGCCGCGCCTCGATCTCGGCCACCGACCCCGCCGCCCGCACGGCGCCGCGCTCGATCAGCAGCGCCCGGTCGGCGATGGCGCGGGTGAAGGCGACGTTCTGCTCGCTGACGAGGATCGACAGGCCCTCGGCCTTGAGCGCCGCCACCGCCTTCGCCATCTCGGCGACGATGCGCGGGGCGAGGCCCTCCGACGGCTCGTCGAGCAGGAGCACCGCCGGATTGCCCATCAGCGTGCGGGCGAGGGCGAGCATCTGCTGCTCGCCGCCGCTCATGGCGCCGCCGCGCCGGTGACGCATCTCGGCGAGGTTGGGGAACATGGCGAACAGTCGCGCCTCGGTGAAGGGCGCGCGGCCCGGGCGCGGCGGCCGCCGGCCGGTCTCCAGGTTCTCCAGCACCGTGAGGTCGGTGAAGACGCGCCGGTCCTCGGGCACGTAGCCGAGGCCGCGCCGGGCGCGCTCGAAGGCGGGGAGGCGGGAGATGTCCTGTCCGCCGAGCCGCACCGTCCCGCCCGAGGGCACGAGGCCCATGATGGCCTTCAGCGTGGTGGACTTGCCCGCCCCGTTGCGGCCCACCAGGGCCAGCACCTCGCCGGGCTCCAGCGTCAGCGAGACGCCGAACAGAACCTGCGCCTTGCCGTAGGCGGCGGTGAGGCTGTTCGCTTCGAGCTTGAGGCCGCCGGTCACGGGACCGCCTCCTCGCCCAGATAGACCGCGCGCACCTTCGGATCGCGGCGGATCGCGGCGGGCGCGCCCTCGGCGATCAGGGCGCCCCGGTCCAGCACCAGGATGCGGTCGGCATGGCCGAACACCGCCTCCATGTCGTGCTCGGTGAACAGCACGCCAATGGCGCGCGCACGGGCGATGTCGCGGGCGAGGCGCATCAATTCGGCGCGCTCGGCGCGGGCCATGCCGGCGGTGGGCGTCGTCCATCAGCAGGAGGCGGGGGGCGTTGGCCCAGCGCCAGCGCCAGTTCCAGCCGCTTCACGCGCCATAGGCCAGCTCGCCCCGCCGGCCGTCCGCCCGCCCCGCCGCCAGCCCCACCGTCC
>NZ_JBNFNU010000524.1:0-2386 GCF_057364445.1 Xanthobacter sp. BG11Y11_SDJG | reverse complement strand
CCGCCAACGCCCGCGCCGGTGCCGCCTCCGGCGAGGACGAAAGACGCCGCGCAGGCGCCGCCCCAAGCGCCGCCGGGCGTCCAACTCCGACGTGGTGGGTGAAAATCGTCGAAGGCGCGAGCTTCTGGCATGGCCCGGACGGGACCGGCTACGCATCGATCGCGGTGGATGGCCATGTCGAGGATTGGCCCATTGATTCGAAGGCGTTCGACCGCTTCCTGGCCGCGCGCCTGCTGGCCGTGACCGGCGCCGTACCCGCCAGCGGTACGCGCCGTGATGTCGCGTCGATTTGCGATGTCGAGGCGCAGCGCGGCCCGTGTCACGACGTTCATCGGCGCGTGGCGAACCTGGACGATGGCGCGATCTATATCGACCTGTGCGACGCGGCCTGGCGCGCGGTTGAAGTGACGGCGCTGGGATGGCAGGTGGTGGAGCGCCCGCCGGTGAAGTTTCTCCGCAGCCCTGGCATGCTGGCGCTGCCGGAACCGGAGCCGTCGGACGTCGGCCTGCGCGAGCTGCGCGACCTCACCAATGCCGCGACCGACGCGGACTTCACGCTCATGGTCGCATGGCTGGTGGGCGCGCTCAGCGGCCGGGGGCCATTCCCGATCGGTATCCTCTCTGGCGAGGCCGGCACCGGAAAAAGCCGCTTGGCCACCGTCATGCGGGCGCTCGTTGATCCCAGCGTGGCGATGGTGCGGGCGGCACCGAAAGACCTTCGCGACCTCTTCGCCACCGCCTCGAATGAATTCGTGCTGGTGCTGGACAACGTGTCTTCCATGCCGCACGAGCTCTCCGACGAACTATGTCGCATCGCCTCTGGCGCCGCATCCTCCGCGCGGGCGCTCCACACGAACACGGAACAGGTGTTTTTGACCGGCGCGCGCCCCATCGTTCTCAACGGCATCGGGGGGCATTTCGGTCAGCAGGCGGACCTCATGAGCCGGGCGTTGCCAATCCGGCTCGCGCCGATCCCCGAAGCGGCCAGGCGCACCGAGCGGGAAATGGACGCGGCCTTCCGCACCGCGCGCCCGCGCATCCTCGCCGCGCTGCTGGATGCCGTGAGCGCTGCCCTGCGCCACCTGCCGACCACCACGCTTGCGGCCCTGCCGCGCATGGCGGATTTCGCGCTGTTCCTGACCGCGGCCGAAGTGGGGCTGGGTTGGGAGCCAGGAACCTTTGTCGAAGCAATGGAGGCGGGCCGCGCCGAGGCCGAGGGGGCGGCATTCGAGGCCGACCCCGTCGCCAAGGCCATCGTGGATTTCGTGACCAGCGAGCACCCCTATGGCGGTTGGGAAGGCACGCCTACTGCTTTGCTCGCGGCGCTCAATGAACGCGTCCCGGAACAGGTGCGGCGCTCGAGGATTTGGCCGATGACTTCACAGGGTATGGGCACTCGGCTTGACCGAGCCGCGCCGCTGCTGCGCTCCCGCAACTTCACGATTGAGCGGCGCCACGGCCGCGAGCGCACCATCGCCATTGTGCCCCCGCCGCCTGCGACGTGAGGCCCTTGCCTTCCTCACCCGCGGCCCTTCTCACTTCCATTCCCGTGCCCGCCGGTGGGTGTGATTGGCGGACGGCAGGGGGTGTAGCGGGCGCAGAGCGCGCGCCCGCCCACGGCCCGCCCCTGGCGGCGCACGGGTCCTTCCACCCGGGGGGAGGGTGGCACGCGGCGGCGGCAGCCCGAAAAACGCTAGCCACATCTCCCTCAAACTGGGTCAACGGTGACAACGGTCGGGCTGGGACCGTTGAGCCTCCTCCCACCGATACCGTTTTCGCATCCACAAGTTGCGTTCTCGGCGCCGCTCAGCGGTAAATGCGACGGCTTGCGACGACCTGCGACGGCTCCGAACCCCTCGGCAACCACCTGATTTCATTGACTTTCGACGACTTGCGACGGCTGCGACGGCTGTTTATTAATACGTGAATCTAAGAAGGTAAGAAAAAGGGTGTCGCACATAGACGCGCTCGCGCCCGCGCGCACGCATGTCGCATTTAAAAGATTGAGAAAAAGCCGTCGCAAGTCGTCGAGCCGTCGTCGCTTATGTAATTTCAATGGGTTGCGGGTGTTAAGTCGCTGAATGGAGCCGTCGCAGGTCGTCGCAAGTCGTCGCAGACCGCCCTTTTTCGGTGCCATAGTGCCGTTGCCGAGGGCTTTGGGGCTCACCACCGCCCGCTTGGGACACCGGATTGGCACCACCGTGCGCCGCGTGGCGCTGCCCCTGCCGCCGGCTCCGGCCTCCACCACCGCCCCGATCACCATGCGCGCCGACCTGGTGGCGCAGGCCCGGCCCTTCCCGAAACGCGCCGCCGCGCCGCCGTGCTCCCGCTGGTGGGCCGCTCGCTCGGATGCCCATCGGCCGCAGGGATCACCACGCCCCGCCGG
>NZ_JBNFNU010000523.1:0-2391 GCF_057364445.1 Xanthobacter sp. BG11Y11_SDJG | reverse complement strand
GGCGGCGGCGGCGACCCGGCGCCGCCGCGCGGCTCCTACATGATGAGCTGCAAGGACATCCGCGTCACCGCCGGCTGGCTGAAGGCGAGCTGCCGCGACCGCAACGGCCGCTGGGTGGACGCCACCACCGCCGTCGGCTGGTGCAGCGCCGGCCGCGACATCGCCAATGACGACGGCCGCCTCACCTGCCGGTAAGGCCAGCCGCCGTCCTTCGGCGTGTCGTCTGCGCCATCAAGCTCCGGCTTGACCGGAGCATCCCTTCCACCGCCCCGCGGCCACGCCCGGCCGCAGGATGGGCCCTCCGATTAAGTCGGAGGTCGACGGGGTGAGGGCGGTGCCGGACGACCGGCTCGCCTCCATCCCTCAGCGGCGCAGGGCCTTCACGTCGCGCACCGCGCCGCGGGCGGCGGAGGTGGTGAGCGCCGCATAGGCCTGGAGCGCCTGCGAGACGATGCGCTTGCGGCTCTCCGGCTTCCAGGCGGCGTCGCCCTTGGCCTCCATGGCGGCGCGGCGCTCGGCCAGTTCCTCGTCCGAGATGGCGACGCGGATGGAGCGGTTCGGGATGTCGATCTCGATGATGTCGCCCTCCTCCACGAGGCCGATGGCCCCGCCCTCTGCCGCCTCGGGCGAGACGTGGCCGATGGACAGGCCCGAAGAGCCGCCGGAGAAGCGCCCGTCCGTGACCAAAGCGCACTTCTTCCCGAGGCCCTTCGACTTCAGATAGGAGGTCGGGTACAGCATCTCCTGCATGCCCGGCCCGCCGCGCGGCCCCTCGTAGCGGATCAGCACGATGTCGCCCGGCAGGATGCGCTGGGTGGAGAGGATCGCCTCCACCGCCGCGTCCTGGCTCTCGAAGATGCGCGCCGGCCCCTTGAAGACGAGGATGCTCTCGTCCACGCCCGCGGTCTTCACGATGCAGCCGTCCAAGGCGATGTTGCCGTAGAGCACGGCGAGGCCGCCGTCCTTGGAATAAGCGTGCGCCACGTCGCGGATGACGCCGGCCTCGCGGTCGAGGTCGAGGTCGTCCCAGCGGCGCGACTGGCTGAATGCCACCTGGGTCGGCACGCCGCCGGGCGCGGCGCGATAGAAGGTGGCGACGCTCTCGCTCTTGGTGCGCTTCACGTCCCAGCGGTCGAGCGCGTCGGCCATGGTCGGCGCGTGGACGGTGGGCAAATCGGTGTGGATCAGCCCGCCGCGATCCAGCTCGCCGAGGATCGCCATGATGCCGCCGGCGCGGTGCACGTCCTCCATGTGGATGTTGGCGACGGCCGGGGCCACCTTGCACAGCACCGGCACGCGGCGCGAGAGGCGGTCGATGTCGGCCATGGTGAACGGCACCTCGCCCTCGTTGGCGGCCGCCAGCAGGTGCAGCACCGTGTTGGTGGAGCCGCCCATGGAGATGTCCAGCGTCATGGCGTTCTCGAACGCCTTGAACGAGGCGACGGCGCGCGGCAGCACGCTGGCGTCCTCCTGCTCGTAATAGCGGCGGGCGAGGTCGACGATGAGGTGGCCGGCCTCCACGAACAGTCGCTCGCGGTCGGCATGGGTGGCGAGCACCGAGCCGTTGCCCGGCAAGGCAAGGCCGAGCGCCTCGGTGAGGCAGTTCATGGAATTGGCGGTGAACATGCCCGAGCACGAGCCGCAGGTGGGGCACGCCGAGCGCTCCATCACCTGCACGTCGGCGTCGGAGACCTTCTCGTCGGCAGCCGCGATCATGGCGTCGATGAGGTCCACCTTCTTCTCGCCGGTGGAGAGGATCACCTTGCCGGCCTCCATCGGCCCGCCCGAGACGAACACCGCCGGGATGTTGAGGCGCATGGCGGCCATCAGCATGCCGGGGGTGATCTTGTCGCAATTGGAGATGCACACCATGGCGTCGGCGCAGTGCGCGTTGACCATGTATTCCACGCTGTCGGCGATGATCTCGCGCGAGGGCAGCGAATAGAGCATGCCGTCATGGCCCATGGCGATGCCGTCATCCACCGCGATGGTGTTGAACTCCTTGGCGACGCCGCCCGCCTTCTCGATCTCGCGCGCCACCAGCTGGCCGAGATCCTTCAGGTGCACGTGGCCCGGCACGAACTGGGTGAAGGAATTCACCACCGCGATGATCGGCTTGCCGAAATCGCCGTCCTTCATGCCGGTCGCGCGCCACAGGCCGCGGGCGCCGGCCATGTTGCGGCCGTGGGTGGACGTGCGGGAACGGTACTGGGGCATATCCTCGTCGCCTTGATAGGGCGCGGCTTCAGCCGGCGCGATGTTCTTGAAACCGCCGTTCTAACGGGGAATGGCGGCGAAGTTAAATCATTTCAAGGCGAGCCGGGCTGCCGGCCTCAGCCCGCAGGCCCGGCGTCCGGCTCCGGTCCTGCGGCTGCGGGCCGTCCTGCGGCG
>NZ_JBNFNU010000522.1:0-2421 GCF_057364445.1 Xanthobacter sp. BG11Y11_SDJG | reverse complement strand
CGCCGGCCGAAGAGGCGCCCCCGCGCGCCGCCCCCCCTTGCCCCGCCGCGCCGCTCGGGAGAGCCGCCCGTTCGGCCGCCCCGATCCAGGAGGCGCCGGCCTTCCCCAAGGTCGAGAAGACCGCCGACCCGGCGCCGGCCCCGGCCAACGACCCGTTCAACGATCTCGATTCCGAGATGGCCAACCTGCTCGGCCGCGGCTCGGCCGCTGAGGCCGGGCGGCGCGGCGGGCGCCAGAAGTGCGAAGGCGGCGCGGAGGCATCCGCGCGGCCTTTTCGATCCCGAACGGTCCGGCTCGAAATCCCCGATTCCGGCCCCGCCCGCCTAGTCGTCCCGGTACACCCGCTCGCGGCGCTCGTGCCGCTCCTGGGCCTCCACCGAGAGGGTGGCGATGGGGCGCGCCTCGAGCCGCTTCAGGGCGATCGGCTCGCCCGTATCCTCGCAATAGCCGTAGGTGCCGTCCTCGATCCGCAGGAGGGCGGCGTCGATCTTGGCGATGAGCTTGCGCTGGCGGTCGCGGGCGCGCAGTTCGATGGAGCGGTCGGTCTCGGACGAGGCGCGATCCGCCAAATCGGGGTGGTTCTGGTTCTCGTCCTGAAGGTGCTGCAGGGTCTCGCGCGCCTCCTTGAGGATGTCGTCCTTCCAACGCAGCAGCTTCTGGCGGAAATATTCCCGCTGCCGGTCGTTCATGAAGGGCTCGTCCTCGCGGGGGCGATAGTCCTCGTCGATTTGGATCGACATCAGCCATGTCCTCGCTACAACGTCGCTGATCCCCCGTGGGGCAGTCGCCTCCCGCGTCCCGCCCGACGATGAGCGGCGCGCGCAAGACCCCTGCCCCATCAACGATCCGGAGCCCCCTCGCCCGGTCCGGCCGGTGCCGTTCCGGGATCAGGCGAACTCCAAGGTCGCCGCGCTTATATCGACGCCCGCACGCCGCGACAACCGCCGTTCGCACCGCATGCCGGCCGCACCGGGGCTTGACGGCGCGGCGAAGGGTGCCGACCTTGCCGCAGCGCGGGATGGCCGGCGACGACGAGGGCAAGGCACATGCGGTTCGAGGGCACGGGAAGCTACGTCACCACGGATGACCTGAAGGTGGCGGTCAACGCGGCCATCGTCCTCGAACGCCCGCTTCTGGTGAAGGGCGAGCCGGGCACCGGCAAGACCGTGCTGGCGCAGGAGATCGCCAAGGCGCTCGGCGCCGACCTCATCGAGTGGCACATCAAGTCCACCACCAAGGCGCAGCAGGGCCTCTACGAATATGACGCGGTGGCGCGCCTGCGCGACAGCCAGCTCGGCGACCCCCGGGTGCACGACATCGCCAACTATATCCGCAAGGGCAAGCTGTGGACGGCGTTCGCCGCCGACGCCCGGCCGGTGCTGCTGATCGACGAGATCGACAAGGCCGACATCGAGTTCCCCAACGACCTGCTGCAGGAACTCGACCGCATGGAGTTCCACGTCTACGAGACCGGCGAGCAGGTGAAGGCGCACCGGCGCCCGGTGGTCATCATCACCTCCAACAACGAGAAGGAATTGCCGGACGCCTTCCTGCGCCGCTGCTTCTTCCACTACATCCGCTTCCCCGACGCCGACACCATGCGCGCCATCGTCGACGTGCACTTTCCCGGCATCAAGCCGCGCCTCGTCTCCGAGGCGCTGCGGCTGTTCTACGACCTGCGCGAGGTGCCGGGTCTGAAGAAGAAGCCGTCTACCTCCGAGCTGATCGACTGGCTCAAGCTGCTGGTGTCCGAGGACGTGGACGCCGAGACCCTGCGCGAGAAGGACGTGCGCAAGGCGATCCCGCCGCTGGCCGGCGCGCTGCTGAAGAACGAGCAGGACGTGCACCTGTTCGAGCGTCTCGCCTTCCTCTCGCGGCGCGAGCAGCGCTGAGCCCATGGACGGGCTCGGCGACATCGGCTTCGTCGCGGGACTGGCCTTTGCGCTGGTCCTGCTCGCCGGCTTCCTGGTGGTGCGCGGGCGCGGCGCACCGGCGTCCCAGCAGACCGCGCCCCAGCAGAAGCCCGACCCGCGCGCCTCGGTGCCCGCGGACTACGGCCTCTCGCGCGAGGCGAGCGCGCGCTCCGGCGCGGACAGCGCAAGCGAGCGCCCGGGACGCAATGTCCGGCGCCATGGCGGTCGGCGGCCGGCGGCGCCGGTGATCGGTCGGCTATGCCGCCTCCCGCGCCCACCGCCGATTCCGCCAGCGCCCGCGACGACGCCGAGAACGGTGACGACAGCGGCTCGGGCGACGGAGATGGCGGCGACGGAGGCGGCGGCACTGACACCGGGCGACCACGGCACCGCCCCCCATCCGTTCGGCGACTATTTCAAGGACCGCGCCATCGAGCTGGCCTGGAACCTCGTCACCCGCGAGTTCGAGCTGCCGAAGGACCGCCTGCTGGTCACCGTCTACAGCGAG
>NZ_JBNFNU010000521.1:0-2421 GCF_057364445.1 Xanthobacter sp. BG11Y11_SDJG | reverse complement strand
GGCTGCAGCAGGAGATCGCCGCGCTCAAGGCCGGCCGGCCGGGCGCCGAGAGCGCCGCTGTGCTCGTCAGCCTGCCGAAGGGGCGCACCGTTGCCGAGGTGGCCGCGGCGCTGGCGGAGGCCGATGCGGTGGTCACGGCGTCGGTCGACGTCGGCAGCCACGCCGCCGTCTTCAGACTGGACCAGACCGGGGCCTGAGAGCGCCCCCGGATTTCGGAGTTCGCGTGATGTCCGCCGTGCGAGAGCCTTCCCCCGCCTCCCCCGCCCGCCCCGAAGCCGCGGCCGGGCGTGCTCGCCATCGAGGCCTATGTGCCGGGCAAGAGCCATGCGCCGGGGGTGGAGAAGGTCTACAAGCTCTCCTCCAACGAGACCCCGCTCGGCCCAAGCGCGAAGGCGGTCGCCGCCTTTCGGGAGGCCGGACGCCGGCTTGAGGACTATCCCGACGGCGCGGCGCGCGTGCTCCGCGAGGCCATCGCCAAGGCCAACGGGCTCGACCCCGAGCGCATCATCTGCGGCGCCGGCTCGGACGAGATCCTGAACCTCGTCGCCCACGCCTATCTCGGCCCGGGCGACGAGGCGGTGTTCTGCGAGCACGGCTTCCTGGTCTATCGCATCGCCACGCTCGCCGCCGGCGGCACGCCGGTGGTGGCGAAGGAGCGCGACCTCACCGCCGACGTGGACGCGATGCTCGCCTGCGTGAGCCCGCGCACCAAGGTGGTGTTCCTCGCCAATCCCAACAACCCGACCGGCACCTATCTGCCGTTCGACGAGGTGCGGCGCCTGCATGCCGGCCTGCCGCCCCATGTCCTGCTGGTGCTGGACGCGGCCTATGCGGAATATGTCCGCCGCAACGACTACGAGACCGGCCTGGAACTGGCGCTCACGGCCGACAACGTGCTGATGGCGCGCACCTTCTCCAAGATCCACGGCCTCGCGGCGCTGCGCATCGGCTGGGCGGTGGGCCCGGCGCACGTGATCGACGCCATGAACCGCATCCGCGGCCCGTTCAACATGAACGCGCCGGCCCTGCTCGCGGGCGCCGCCGCCATCACGGATGCCGCCCATGTGGAGAAGTCGGTGGCCCACAACGAGGCGTGGCTGCCCTGGCTGACCGCCGAGATCGAGAAGCTCGGGCTCAAGGTCACGCCCTCGGTGGCGAACTTCGTGCTGATCCACTTCCCCAAGGAGGCCGGCCGCACCGCCAAGGAGGCCGACGCCTTTCTCCTGAAGCGCGGCCTGGTGCTGCGGCAGGTGGCGGCCTACGGGCTGCCGGACAGCCTGCGCCTCACCGTGGGCTCGGAGGAGGCGAACCGCCTGGTGGTGGCCGCGCTCGCCGACTTCATGGCGGGCAAGATGGCGGACCCGGCGCCGTGACGCGGCCGCTGGTGGAGCGCCTCGCCATCGTCGGCGCCGGGCTGATCGGCTCGTCCATCGCCCGCGCGGCGCGAGAGAACCACCTGGCCGGCACCATCGTGGTGGCGGACCGCGACCCTGCGGTCTGCGCCCGCGTGCGCGCGCTTGGCTTCGCCGATGAGGTCCGCGAGCGCGCGCGCGAGGCGGCCGAGGGTGCGGACATCGTCATCCTGTGCGTGCCGGTGGGCGCGAGCGAGACCGTCGCTGCCGAGGTCGGCCCGGTGCTGAAGCCGGGCGCCATCCTCTCGGACGTGGGCTCGGTGAAGGGCGCGGTGCTCGCCGCCCTGGCGCCGCACGTGCCCGCGCACGCTTTCCTCGTTCCCGCCCATCCCGTGGCGGGCACCGAATTCTCCGGGCCGGACGCGGGCTTCGCCACATTGTTCGAGAACCGCTGGTGCATCGTCACCCCGCCCGAGGGGGCCGACCCCGAGGCGGTGGAGCGCATCCGCATGCTGTGGCGCGCCATGGGGGCGAACGTCGAGGTGATGAGCGCCGAGCACCATGACCTGGTGCTCGCCATCACCTCGCACGTGCCGCACCTCATCGCCTACAACATCGTCGGCACGGCGGCGCATCTGGAAGAGACGCTCACCTCCGAGGTCATCAAGTTCTCGGCCGGCGGCTTCCGCGACTTCACGCGCATCGCCGCCTCCGACCCGACCATGTGGCGCGACGTGTTCCTCACCAATCGCGAGGCGGTGCTGGAGATGCTCGGCCGCTTCACCGAGGACCTCTCGGCGCTCCAGAGGGCGATCCGCTACGGCGACGGCGACGCGCTGTTCGACCACTTCACCCGCACCCGGGCGATCCGCCGCTCCATCATCGAGCAGGGCCAGGAGACCCCCGCCCCCGATTTCGGCCGGCGCGCGGTGGAAAAGCAGAAGCACGAGGAGAGCTGAGGGCGGCCGCGCGCGAGGCGCCGGGGACCTCAGGCTTTCGCCGCCACCGCCGCCGCCTGCCGGGCGATGAGGCCGATCGGCCTCCGCCTCCGCCGGCTCCCGGGGGCGCG
>NZ_JBNFNU010000520.1:0-2431 GCF_057364445.1 Xanthobacter sp. BG11Y11_SDJG | reverse complement strand
CGCCTCGAACGTCCCTCCACCGGCCCTGCCGGGTCGGGCCCCCTGCTTGGCCCCGACCTGCGGTCGGGTCCATTTTCTTGCGGCCCGGCCGCCACCTTCGCCCCGCGGTCAGGCTGGGTTCCGCGTTCAGAAGGCGCGGGGGGACGGGCTCGCCCACGTGACCGCGCGTCTCGCCGGAGCGCTCGCCGGCCAAGCGGACGCCCGCGAGGCGCGGGCCGCCCGGCGCATCCGCGAGGGCATCGGCGATGGGCAGGCCCACGTCGCCGCCGGCCGCCAGGAAGGGCTGCGGAGACGATAGGCCGATGGTGGCCGCGGTCAGTGTGATGCCGAAGATGCCGAGGGCGGCGAAGTCGAGAGCACGCATATCTACCTCCGGGCGCCGAAGCGCCGGCCGGGAGGTGACCTCCCGGCTTCGGGCCGCATGGTGGCTCACCCAGGCGGCAAACTGGTATACATAATACGAAACTGAGCCCTGTCTTTGCCGCATGGCAGCATGACGCCTCAGCGGCCGCCGATCTCTTTCAGGTGCGCCAGCAGTCCCAAGGTGGAGGCCGAGGCACCGGGCGGCATTTTGGCGTCCATCACCGCCGGCAGCAGCTCGGTGGCAAGCTCCTTGCCCAGCTCCACGCCCCACTGATCGTAGGCATTGATGCCCCACACCGCCGCCTCGACGAACACCCGGTGCTCGTAGAGCGCGATCAGGCGGCCGAGGGTGAAGGGATCGAGCTGGGCATAGGCCAGCGTCACCGAGGGCCGGCTGCCGGGAAACACCCGGTGCGGCGCGAGCCGCGCCACCTCGGCCTCGTCGAGACCCTTGGCGCGCAGCTGCGCCGCCGCTTCCTCCAGGGTGCGCCCGCGCATCAGCGCTTCCGACTGGGCCAGGCAATTGGCCACCAGAAGCTGGTGGTGCTCCAGAAGCTTCGGCTCGTGGCCCTCGGCGGCGATCAGGAATTCCACCGGGATCACGTCCGTGCCCTGGTGGATGAGCTGGAAGAAAGCGTGCTGGGAATTGGTGCCCGGCTCGCCCCAGACGATCGGCCCGGTGGGCCGCTCCACGGGCTTGCCGTCGAGCGTCACGCTCTTGCCGTTGCTCTCCATGTCGAGCTGCTGAAGATAGGCGGGAAAGCGCGCGAGCCGCTGGTCGTAGGGGATCACGGCGCGGCTCGGGAAACCGCAGACGTTGCGGTGGAACAGGCCGACCGCCGCGAGCAGCACCGGCAGGTTGATCTCCGTCGGCGCGGTGCGGAAATGCTCGTCCATGGCGGCGGCGCCGGCCAGGAACTCGCGGAAGTTCTGCGGCCCCACCGCGATCATCACCGGCAGGCCGATGGCGGACCACACCGAATAGCGCCCGCCCACCCAGTCCCAGAAGCCGAACGTGCGCTCGGGGCGGATGCCGAACGCGCCCACCTTATCGAGCGCGGTGGACACGGCGGCGAAATGGTCCGCCACCGCCGCCTCGCCCAGCGCGCCCTTAATGAAGGCGCGGGCGGTGGCCGCGTTGCACATGGTCTCCACCGTGGTGAAGGTCTTCGAGGCGATGACGAACAGCGTGGTGGCCGGGTCGAGCCCCTTCAGCGTGTCGGCGATGTGGGCGCCGTCGACGTTGGAGACGAAAATGGCAGCGCGGGGCCGTCATGGTAGGGCGCGAGCGCCCCCGTCACCATTGCCGGGCCGAGGTCCGAGCCGCCGATGCCGATATTCACCACGTCCGTGAAGCGCTTGCCCGTGGCACCGGCGATGGCGCCGGATCGCACCTCGTCGGCGAAGGCGAACAGGCGCGCCAGGGTCTCGCGCACCGGCGCCTTCACGTCCGCGCCGTCCACCGCGAGCGGCGCGTCCTCGCCGTCGCGCAAGGCGACGTGCAGCACGCTGCGGCGCTCGGTGGCGTTGATCTTTTCGCCCGCGAACATGGCGTCGCGCCGCGCGGGCACGCCCGCGGCCCGGACGAGGTCCAGCAGCAGGCCGAGGCTGTCCTTGGTGAGCGCGGTCTTGGAGAAGTCGAGCAGCAGGTCGCCGAAGGCGCAGGAGAAGTCCTCGAACCGCCCGGGCTCGGCGACCACCTCCCGGAGCGGGCGTTCCCGGTCCGCCGTCCAGGCGGCCGAAAGGGACTGCCAGAGGACCTCGGTCTCGCGCATGCATGTCTCCATCAGGGGCACCACAGGACATCAAGGGGGCGCCGGGCATGGCGGAGCACGGCCCGGATCGGCATCACGCCGTCCGGACCGGGACGGGAGGCCGCCCCCAGCACCTCCCGCTTCACCTTGCCCTCGATGTGCAGCAGAAGCGTGTCGGCGGCAAGCAGCGGCGCCAGCGTGAACGTGATGCGCGGCTCGCCCGCCGCTGCGGCGCGGATGGCGGCGAGCCGTGCGGCGCCGCGGTGTCGATGGCGGCTTCGAGCCCGGTGGCGCCGGGGAAGAAGGAGGCGGTG
>NZ_JBNFNU010000519.1:0-2470 GCF_057364445.1 Xanthobacter sp. BG11Y11_SDJG | reverse complement strand
CGCGCGACGCGGACCGCGCGCCCCACTCGGCGGCGCCGCGCCAGCCGCGGCTCGCCGCGCCTCAGGCGATCAGGTCGCGGTGCTCGATCACGGTGGAATCCGCCGCGAGCCGGTAGAGGATCGGCGCGCCGGTGGCGAGCTCGCGCTTCATGATGCCCTCCGGCGACAGGCGCTCCAGCACCATCACCAGCGCGCGCAGCGAATTGCCGTGCGCCGCAACCAGCGTGGTCTCCCCGCGCAGCACGCAGGGCAGGATCTCCTGGATGTAGAAGGGCAGCGTCCGGGCCACCGTGTCGCGCAGGCTCTCGCCGCCGGGCGGCGGCACATCGTAGGAGCGGCGCCACTGGTGCACCTGCTCCTCGCCCCACTTCGCGCGGGCGTCGTCCTTGTTGAGGCCGGCGAGGTCGCCATAGTCGCGCTCGTTGAGCGCCTGGTCGCGGATGGTCTTCAGCCCGCCGAGGCCCATCTCGTCCAGCACCAGCTGGCAGGTGTTCTGGGCGCGGGTGAGCGCGGAGGTGAAGGCGATGTCGAAGGCGAGGCCCTCTGCCTTCAGCAGCGTGCCGGCGCGCTTCGCCTCGGCGACGCCCTGCTCGGTGAGGCCGGGGTCGCGCCAGCCGGTGAACAGGTTTTTCAGATTCCACTCGCTCTGCCCGTGACGGACGAGGACGAGGACGCGATCGGACATCTTCTTCTTGCTCCTCAGAAATCGGCGAGGCCGAGCACGTCGGCCATGGAATAGAGGCCGGCGGGGCGGCCCTTGACCCAGCGCGCCGCGGCGAGCGCGCCGCGGGCGAAGATCTGGCGGTCCTCGGCCTTGTGGGCGAGTTCGATGCGCTCGGACGGGCCGGCGAAGATCACCACGTGCTCGCCCACCACCGAGCCGCCGCGCAGGCTGGCGAAGCCGATATGGCCGCTCTTGCGGGCGCCGGTGACGCCGTCGCGGCCGCGCTCGGAGCACTCGTCCAGATGGCGGCCGCGGCCCTCGGCCGCCGCCTCGCCGAGCAGCAGCGCGGTGCCGGAGGGCGCATCCACCTTCTTGTTGTGGTGCATCTCGACGATCTCGATGTCGAAGCTCTCGTCCAGCGTCTGCGCCACCCGGCGGGTGAGCGCGGCGAGCAGGTTCACGCCGAGGCTCATATTGCCGGACCGGACGATGGCGATGGCGCCGGCCGCCTCCTGGAGCGCGGCGAGGTCGGCGGCCGAGAAGCCGGTGGTGCCGATCACCATGGGCGTGGCGGTGGCGGCGAGGCGGCGGGCGAGCCCGACCGAGGCCGCGGGGGTCGAGAAATCCACCACCACGTCGCCCGAAGGCAGCGCGGCATCCACGCTCGTCACGCTGATCCCGGCGGGCCGGCCGGCGGCCATCAGGCCGGCATCCTCGTTGAGATGGGTGCTGCCGGCATATTCCAGCGCCCCGGCCAGAGCGAGCCCCGGCGTGTCGAGGATGGCCGAGATCAAAGCGCGGCCCATGCGGCCGCCGGCTCCCGAGATGACGATGCGCAGATCGGACACGGACTGGTGCTCCGGGTTTCGCGGCAGACGGGCCGCCCTCAGGCGGAGAAGGTCTCGCGGCCGGTGAAGCCGGAGATGATGACGAAGTCCGCCTCCGCGGCCTCCTTGCGGATGGCGAGGGCGCGCTGATAGCCGAGCGAGAAATAGCAGGCGCGCGCCGTCTCCACGTCAGTGAAGGCGAGCACCACGTAGCGCTGGCGGCCCTTGCCCTCCAGCAGCGTGTTGCGCCCGCCCCGCACCACGAACCAGGCGCCGAATTCGGCGAACGGCTCGGCCACCGCAGCGGCATAGTCCTTGTAGCGCTCGGGATCGCTCACATCGATGCGCACCATCCAGTAGCCGAGCGGCCGGCCGGCGACCGGCGTCGGCGGCGCGGCCGAGGGCTGCGGGCCGTCGAAGCCTTCCACCGCGGCAAGGTCGCAGATGGCGGTCGCGCCGCGCAGCCGGGCGATCGGCGCGTATTCGGACGAGGAATGGGCGGCGACCGCCGCCTCGAACGAAGGGAATTCCACCAGCACGTTGCGGTGGCGCTTGATGCCTTCCATCTGCTCGAAATCGCCGCCGCGCACCAGGAACGGAATGTGGTGCCGCTGCGCGTAATCGAGGTTCGCGTCGCGGTAGGTGATGAAGTCAACGGGGTTGACCACATCGAGGTTCAAGAACCAGTAGCCCTTCGCCATCCCTGCGCCCCCCCCTTTGCCGCTCCAGGCCGCGGCCAGCTCCGCGACGATGGCCCGCGCGCCGCCAGCGGGTCGGCGGCCGCCGTGACCGGGCGACCCACCACGATCATGTCCGCACCGGCCCGCCGCGCGTCGGCGGGCGTGGCGATGCGCTTCTGGTCGCCCACGTCGGCCCCGGACGGACGCACGCCGGGCGTCACCACGAGGCCCGACGGCCCGAGGATGGTCCGCACCATGGCCGCATCGGTCGGCGCGCAGATGACGCCGGCGACGCCCGC
>NZ_JBNFNU010000518.1:0-2472 GCF_057364445.1 Xanthobacter sp. BG11Y11_SDJG | reverse complement strand
CGCGAGGCGCCCACGGCGATGCCGAGGAAGAGCAGACGCTTCAGGGACAAAGGACGGGTCATGGGTCGTTCCTGGATGCGGTCGGTCAGAGGACGGACGAGGCGGCGGCGTTCCGACGCCCGGTCGCGGATTTGAAGAAGGCGCCGAACAGCGCGGTGAGGCGCGCTTCCCAGGCCGGGGGCGCCGCGGCCTCGCCGTCGAGGCCTTCGGGCCATTCGGTGGGGGCTTCGAGCACCTCGATGGTGGTCGGCACGCCCGCTTTGGCGAGCGCGCGGGCGTAGGCCACGCTCTCGTCGCGCAGCGGGTCGTCCTCGGCGCTGATGATCAGCGCCGGCGGAAGGCCGGCGAGCCGGGAGGAGGCGAGCGGCGCCGCATAGGGGTGGGACGCCTTGTCGGCGGTGCCGAGATATTTCTGCCAGCCGTCCGCCCACTTGCAGCCGGAGGCGCCGATCTCGGCCGCGCGCCAGGAGGCGGTGGCGAGCGTCGGGTCGAGCATGGGCGAGATGAGGATCTGCCCTGCGATCGGCGGGTGCTGCTGGTCGCGCGCCATCATGGCGAGGCCGGCGGCGAGGTTGCCGCCCGCCTCCACCCCGGCGACGAACAGCTTGGAGGACTTGCGGGCGATCTCGCCGCGCTGGGCATGGAGCGCCGCCAGGACGCCGGCCATGGCGGTGAGCGCGAACGGAAACGGATGCTCACAGGCGAGCGGATATTCCGCCGAGACCACCACCGCGCCAGCCACCGCCAGCAGGCGGGCGACCAGGTCGCCGCACTGGCACGAGCCCTCGGTGAAGGCGCCGCCGTGCAGGTTCAGCACCAGGGGGGAGCCCGGCAGCGCGCGACCATAGACCCGCACCGGCACCTCGCCCGACGCGGTGGCGATGCGCCGCTCGGTCCAGGACTGGCAGGTGGGGATGAGGGTCGGAGTCATGGCGCGTTTTCAGTTCGCTGGGAGGCTGCTCGCCGCAGCCAGTGGGCTTTGTGCGATGCGGAAAACTAGACCCGACGGAAAGCTGGATAAACCGGCCAATCGCGATATGATTATTCATTGAGATGAACAATCAGAGATAAATCACAGAAAGCGATCGGGGGATGGACCAGCTTGCTGCAATGCGGGGATTCATGCGGGTGGTGGAGACGGGCAGCTTCACCCGCGCCGCCGACGTGCTCGCTCTGCCCAAGGCGACCCTGACCAAGCAGATCCAGCAATTGGAGGCGCACCTCTCCACGCGCCTGCTCAACCGCACCACGCGCCGCGTGACCGTGACGCCGGACGGCGCCGCCTATTACGAGCGCGCGCTCGCCCTCCTCAACGACCTGGAGGAACTGGACAGCTCCATGTCCGCCTCGCAGGCCAATCCGCGCGGGCGGCTGCGCATTGACCTCTCGCCCTCGCTGGCGGTCAACGTGCTGATTCCGGCGCTGCCGGACTTCGCCGCCCGCTATCCCGACATCCAGGTGGACGTGGGCTGTACCGACCGGCCGGTGGACCTTCTGGGCGAGAACGTGGACTGCGTGATCCGGGTGGGCGAAATCCGCGACCCCTCGCTGATCGCCCGCCGCATCGGCCAGATGCCGTTCCTCACCTGCGCCGCGCCGTCCTACATCGCGGTCCACGGCATGCCGCGCCATCCGCGCGACCTCGAGGTGGACCATTTCATGATCCGCTATTTCAGCGAGGCGAGCGGGCGCTATTACGAGCACCAGTTCGCCGCGGCGGGGAGGTGATCGAGGTGGCGGGCCGCTACCGGGTCGCCTGCAATGACGGCGTCGCCTATCTCGCCGCCGGCCTCGCCGGCCTCGGCGTCTTGCAGGCGCCAGCCTTCATGGTGGGCCCGCACGTGGCCACCGGCGCCCTGGTGCCGGTGCTCGAAGGGTGGGACTTCGAGCCGATGCCGATCCACGTGGTCTACGCCCCGAACCGGCACCTCTCGAACCGGCTGCGGGTGTTCGTGGACTGGGTGGCGGACCGCTTCGCCCGCGCAAACCTGGCGTGAGCGGGACCGGGCGGGACCGGAGCCGGCGGGACCGGGCTCGGCGGGGACCCCCGCGTGCGATCCCTAGTCCGGCACCATCCCGTTCTGCCCCAGCACGTCGCCGGCCAGATACAGCGATCCGGCGATCAGGACGCGGGGCGGCGGGAATTGCGGGTGGAACGACAGTCCGTCCAGCGCCGCGCCCACGTCCGCTGCCACCGACGCGGGGATGCCGAGCCCCTGGGCGGTGGCCGCGACCTCATGCGGCGACAGGCCCTTGTGATCGCCCGGCACCGGAACCGCCACCGCGCCCCGGGCAAGCCCGGCGAACGGCGCCAGGAACCCGCTCACATCCTTGTTCCCAGCATTCCGACCACCAGCACCAGCGGCCGGGAATAGCGCTCCTCCAGCTCGCACACCGCATGCGCCAGGACCTCGCCGCCAGCGGCGTTGTGGCCGCCGTCGAGCCAGACCTCGGCGCCCGCCGGCGCCCGCG
>NZ_JBNFNU010000517.1:0-2495 GCF_057364445.1 Xanthobacter sp. BG11Y11_SDJG | reverse complement strand
CTGAAACCGCCGCGCCGGGGTCTTCGCGACCGCGGACGCGGCCACCCGCCGATGCCTCCCCCAATTGGAGCATCCTCCATGGCGGACCCGACGCCGATCCTGCACATGATCTCGCCGCTCTCGCAGGTCAGCCCCTTCGATGTGAACATGGCGTTCGACGCCGGCTTCGCGCGGATCGCACCCTACCCGCACGTGACGCTGGACGAGGTGCGCGCCCTCACCCAGGACATGATGTTCTCGCGCCCGCCCGAGGCCGCCGCCCGCACCGCTCTGTTCATCGGCGGACGCGACGCGAGCCTTGCCCTCGACATGGCGCAGACGGCGCGCGCCGCGCTGTTCCCGCCGTTCGAGATCTCGGTGTTTCCCGATCCGGCCGGCGCCTTCACCACCGCCGCTGCCGTGATCGCCAAGGTGGAAAAGCAGCTGTCCGGCCGCCGGCCGGACGGGCTCATGGGCGCGCGGGTGAAGGTGTTCGGCGGCACCGGCATCATCGGCTCCATCGCCGCCGTGATCGCCGCCGAGGCCGGCGCGAAGGTGACGCTGGTGAGCCATCGCGGGCTGACGCCGGTGGAGGTCAAGGCGGCCGAGTTCAATCAGCGCTTCGGCGTCGATCTCACCGGTGCCGGCGCCGAGACCGACGCGGAGAAGGCGGCGCTGCTTGCCGCCAGCGACGTGGTGCTGAGCACCGGCCGCGCGGGCGTGGAGATCGTCCCGGCGCACCTGATGGCCGCCGCCGGCCAGGTGCTGGTGGCTGCCGACGTGAATGCGGTGCCGCCGGCCGGCATCGCCGGCATCGGTGCGCACGACGACGGGGCGCCGCTCGCCAACGGAACCGGGACGGGCATCGGACCGCTCGCCGTCGGCGATCTCAAATACCGGGTGCAGCACACTCTTTTCCAGCGCCTGAGGGAGACCGAACAGGCGCTGTTCGTGGATCTGCCCGCCATCTTCGCGCTGGCGCGCGCTTTGGCCTGAGGAGGCGCCGATGATCGCGCCGGCCGCGCGCCCCAGTCCGAGCCTTGCCGAAAGCGTGCGTCCGCTGGTGGAGGCGCTGGTTTTCCGATGCCGCCCGGCTGCGCCTTGCGGTCTCCCGCGGCCCCCTGGGAGCGCGCATCGTCGATGCCGGCATCGCGGCCCAAGGCGGCATCGAGGCCGGGCGCCGCATCGCCGAGATCTGCATGGGCGGCCTCGGGCGCGTCGCGCTCGCGCCGTCCGACCGCTTCTCGCCCTGGACCACCCTCGTCTTCGTGTCGAGCGAAGACCCGGTCCTCGCCTGCCTCGCCAGCCAGTATGCCGGCTGGAGCCTTGCGGACGGGGACTTCTTCGCCCTCGGCTCGGGGCCGGGGCGCGCCGTCGCCCGCGTCGAGCCGCTGTTCACTGACCTCGGCTATGCCGACGCGGCGGAGATGGTGACGCTGGTGCTGGAGACGGGAGAGGTGCCGCCCGAGGCGGTGGTGGCCGAGATCGCCGCGCGGGCCGGCGTCCGGGGCGAGGCGGTGACGCTGATCCTCACCCCCACCTCCTCGCTCGCTGGCACGGTGCAGATCGTCGCCCGCACGCTGGAGGTGGCGCTGCACAAGGCGCACGCGCTGCATTTCCCGCTGGCGCACATCGTCGACGGGCTCGCCAGCGCGCCTTTGCCGCCGCCGGCCCCGGACTTCCTCGCCGCCATGGGCCGCACCAACGACGCGGTGCTCTATGGCGGCGAGGTCCACCTGTTCGTCGCCGGCCCGGCCGAGGCGGCACGCGAGCTCGCAAGGGGCCTGCCCTCCAGCACCTCGCGCGATCATGGCCGGCCGTTCGCCCAGGTGTTCGCCGCCTATGGGTGCGACTTCTACAAGGTGGATCCGCTGCTGTTCTCCCCGGCGCGGGTCACGGTGAGCGCACTGGAGCACGGCGTCAGCTTCACCGCCGGCGGCTTCGCGCCGGACCTCGTCTCCCGCTCGTTCGGCGGCTGAGATGGCGCGGGGCCGCTCCGCTTCGCGCGACGCCGAGATCGTCATCTTCGCGGAGGGCGCCGACTGGCACGTGCGCGGGCTCCTGGCGGCGCTGAAGCGCGCGGGCCGCGCCGCGCGGGTGCTCTCGCTCAAGGCCTGCGGCTTCGCCGTGGGGAGACCGCCCATGGCCTGCTGCTGCCGGGCTTCGGCGATGCTCTGCCCTCCGCCTGCTTCGTGCGCCGCGGTGCCGACCGGCAGCTTCGAGCAGGTGACGGCGCGGCTCGGCGTGCTGCACGCTTGTCGGCGCTCGGCGTGCCGGTGATGAACGACGCCCGCGCCATCGAGCGCTGCGTCGACAAGAGCGCCACCACCTTCCTGATCGCCCGCGCCGGCCTGCCCACCCCGCGCACGCTGGTGCTCGAGGACCGCGCGGCGGCGCAGATGCTGGTGGACGCGGCGCCCGGCGACACGGTGCTGAAGCCGCTGTTCGGCGCCCAAGGCCGCGCCTCGCGCGCCTCGCCCCGGCGCGCCCTTTGCCGGATCGGAGCGGTGGGGGCG
>NZ_JBNFNU010000516.1:0-2508 GCF_057364445.1 Xanthobacter sp. BG11Y11_SDJG | reverse complement strand
CCGGTGGCGCCGCGCGCGTCGATGCCGGCGCCGGTGGCCGCCGAGACGGGCAGGATCTCCGCGCCCTCAAGCCCCGTGCCCTCAAGCGCGGCGGCGATCTCGGCCGACACCGCGTCGAGGCGGGCGGCGTCCACCAGGTCGGCCTTGGTCAGGGCGACGAGGCCATGGCGGATCCCCAGAAGGTCGACGATGGCGAGGTGCTCGCGGGTCTGCGGCATCATCCCGTCGTCGGCCGCCACCACGAGGATCACGAAATCGATGCCGCTCGCGCCGGCGAGCATGGTGTGCACGAACTTCTCGTGGCCCGGCACGTCGACGAAGCCCAGCACCTCGCCGGCCCCGTCCGCCTCCTCGCCGGCCAGCGGCAGATACGCGAAGCCCAAATCGATGGAGATGCCGCGCGCCTTCTCCTCCTTCAGCCGGTCGGTGTCGACGCCGGTGAGCGCGCGCACCAGCGTGGACTTGCCGTGGTCGATATGGCCGGCGGTGCCGATGATCATGGCGCCTTCGCCCCCGGCAGAGGCAGCCCCGCGCGACGGCGCGCCTCCACCTGCTCCTGAGGGAAGAGCTGGCCCCGCACCACGTCGAAGAAGCGCTCGGCGAGCGGCTGCCGCCGCGCGCGCCCGCAGCAGCCAGACGAAGGCGGTCAGGTTGTCGCGCGGAACCCCGGAGCCGAGATGGTAGGCCGCGCCCAGCATGGCCTGGCCGTCGGCGTCGCCCGCCTCGGCGCCCTTGAGCCACCAGCGGGCGGCCTCGGCCGGGTCGCGCGCCGTGCCCAGCGCATTGTGCGCCATCATGCCGAGCCGTGTCATGGCGGCGGCGACGCCCTGGGCCGCGGCCGCCTCGGCCCATTTCTTCGCTTCGCTGGGCTCGGGCGGCATCACCTCGCCCTCCAGCAGCATCCAGCTCAGCATGTCCTGGGCCGGGCCGTCGCCCTTCTCGGCGGCGGCACGATAGAGCTCGGCGGCGCGGGTATAGTTCTGCTCCGTGCCCTCGCCCTTGAAGTGGAGCGCGGCGAGGTTGCGCATGCCGACCGGGTCGCCGCCGGCGGCGGACAGCTCCAGCCAGCGGTGAGCGAGGGCGAGATCGCGATCGACCCCGAGGCCGTCCACGAAGCAGGCGCCCACATTGTTCTGCGCCCGCGGATGGCCGGCGCTGGCGAGCGGCTCCCAGAGCGAGAGCGCTTGGCATAGTCGCCCTGCCGCGCGGCGTCGAGGGCGGCGTTCATGGCGGCTTCGGCTTCGGCAACGCCGGCCCGCCGGCCGTGCGGCCTTGCCCTTCACGGCGGTCAAGCCCAACCCCATGGGCGCCACATCCCCCGGCAGCGTATCGAAGGCGGCGAGCAGCGCCGCGCCGTCGTCGAGGCATCTCAGGTCCAGCACCAGCGCCTGGTCCTCCACCCGGCCGATCACCGGGACCGGCAGGCGACGCAGCGCGTCCGCAAGGCCGGCAAGCGTCCGCCCGCTGCCGTCGGTTGGGCGAAGGGTCAGCCCGGCGCTGGGCAAGGTCTCCAGCGGCAACGCGCCGGAGCCGATCTGGCTGCGGCAGGCGATGACGGCAACGGCGAAGCCCGTCCCGAGCCGCGCCGCGATCTCCGGCGCCAGACGCTCGGCCTCGGCCGCGAGGTCCGCGGCCGTGCGGGTGAGGACGCGCAAGGTGGGCAGCCGGGCGGCGAGGCGGTCGGGGTCGCGATAGAGCTTGAGGGTCGCCTCCAGGGCGGCGAGGCGGATCTTGTCCACCCTGAGCGCCCGCTTCATGGGGTTCTTGTTGATCGCGCCGATCAGCTCCGCGCGGCCGACGATGAAGCCGGTCTGCGGGCCGCCGAGCAGCTTGTCGCCGGAGAAGGTGACGATGTCCGCCCCTTCCGCCACCGCTTCGCGCACCGTGGGCTCGTGGACGAGGCCGTAGGCGGCGAGGTCGCACAGCGTGCCCGAGCCGAGGTCGTTCACCAGCGGCACGCCGTGGCTTCGGGCGAGATCCGCCAGCGCGCGGGCCGGCACCTCCGCGGTGAAGCCCTCGATGCGGTAATTGGAGGTGTGGACCTTCAGAACCAGGCCGGTCTCGGGGGTGAGGGCGCCTTCATAATCGCGCAGGTGGGTGCGGTTGGTGGTGCCGATCTCGCGCAGGCGGGTGCCGGCGCGCGCCATGATCTCGGGCATGCGGAAGGCGCCGCCGATCTCGATCAGCTCGCCGCGGGAGACGATGGAGTCCTTGCCGGCCGCCAGCGTGTTGAGGGTGATGAGCACGGCGGCGGCATTGTTGTTGACGACGGTGGCCGCCTCCGCCCCAGTCAGTTCCAGCAGCAGGGCGCGCACATGGTCGTCGCGCTCGCCGCCGCCGGCCGCCCGAGAGGTCGAACTCCAGCGCCACCGCCTGCCGCATGGCCGCGGTGGCGGCCTCCACCGCCTCCTCGGCGAGGATGGCGCGGCCCAGATTGGTGTGCAGCACCGTGCCGGTCAGATTGATGACCGGCTTGAGCGAAGGGGCGGCCGCCGCCTCCAGCAGCGC
>NZ_JBNFNU010000515.1:0-2510 GCF_057364445.1 Xanthobacter sp. BG11Y11_SDJG | reverse complement strand
CGATCCATGTGCGCCCCCTGGCAGGCGGGCGACATCGACGCGCCGCGCTCGCCATCTGCGACGCGGCCGACGACGCCGAGGCGGAGCGCTTCGCCGCCGCAGCCCGCGCCGCCGGGGTGCCGGTGAACGTGGTGGACAAGCCCGACTTCTGCGACTTCTCCTTCGGCGCCATCGTCAACCGCTCGCCGCTGGTGGTGGGCATCTCCACCGACGGCGCCGCCCCGGTGTTCGGGCAGGCGGTGCGCGCCAAGATCGAGGCGCTGATGCCGGCCGGCTTCAAGGCCTGGGCGGAGGCGGCCAAGACCTGGCGCCGCGCGGTCTCCGCACTGGAACTGCCGTTCGCCGCCCGGCGCGCCTTCTGGGAGCGCTTCGCCGCCCGCGCGCTCTTGGAGCCAAACCGCGCGCCCACCGAGGCCGACCGCGACGCGCTCCTCGCCGGCATCAGGGCCGACGCTGCGCCCCATCGCGGATCGGTGGTGCTGGTGGGCGCGGGCCCGGGCGATCCGGAGCTGCTCACGCTGAAGGCGGTGCGGGCGCTGCAATCGGCCGAGGTGGTGCTCTATGACGATTTGGTCTCCCCCGCCATCCTCGACTTCGCCCGCCGCGAGGCGAGGAAGATGCTGGTGGGCAAGACCGGCTACGGCCCGTCCTGCAAGCAGGACGACATCAACGCCTTGATGGTGGACCTCGCCAAGGAGGGCCGCCGGGTGGTGCGCCTCAAGGGCGGCGAGGCGATGATCTTCGGCCGTGCCGGCGAAGAGATCGCGCATTGCCGCGCCGCCGGCATCCCGGTGGAGGTGGTGCCGGGCATCTCCTCGCCGCAGGGCGCGGCGAGCCGGCTGGTGGCCTCGCTCACCCACCGCGACCATGCGCGGCGGCTGCAGTTCGTCACCGCCCATGCGCGCGACGGCAAGCTGCCGAAGGACCTCGACTTCAAGGCGCTCTCCGACCCGGCCGCGACCACCGTGGTCTACATGCCCCGCCGCACTTTGCCGGACCTCGTGGCGAACCTCGCCGCGGCGGGCGCCGATCTCGCCACGCCGGCGGTGGCGGTGTTCTCGGTGACGCGGCCGCAGGAGCGGATCGTGCCGGCCAGCCTCGGCACGCTGGCTCAAGCGGTGGAGCAGGCGGTGGCGGAGGGGGCGGAAGGGCCCTGCCTCATCCTCTACGGCCACGCGCTGGCGGTAGGCGGCGGTGTTCGCGGCGCCGGCGCCGGAGGCGGCGCGCCTCGGCCTGTGACCCTCAGGCGCGCACGAAGGTCCAGACCCCGTCCATTTCGCCCTGAACCAGCGCGCCCTTGAAGACCAAATGGCGCAGGTGCGCCAGCGCCTCGCTGAGGCCGAAGCCGGTCTGCTCCAGAGGCAGCGGGCGGAACAGCACCTGGAGCGTGTCCATGGCGGTGCGCGGCACGGCGCAGAAGTCCATCAGCCGGTCGAGCCGCTCCGCGTGGTGCGCCCTCAAGGTCGCGATGCGCGCATGGAGCCCGTCGAACGGCGCGCCGTGGGACGGCAGGACGTGCGTGTCCGCCGGCAGCGTCTCGAAGGTGCCGAGCGAGCGCAGGAAGGCCGCGAGGTTGTCGGCGCGCGGATCGGAGGGCTGCACGCCGATATGGGGCGAGATGTGGCCGAGGATCTGGTCCGCCGCGATCAATAGGCCGCGCTCGGGCGAATGGAGGCACACCATCTCCGGCGCGTGCCCCTCGCCGATCATCACCCGCCAGGTGGTGCCGGCCATGGCGAGTTCGTCGTCGGCGGCGAGGCGCATGTAGCGGCGCGGCAGCGGGCCGACCCATTTGGGATAGAGCATGCCGCGCTTCGGCAGGAAATCGAGGAACGCCTCGGGCGCCCCGGCGCGGCGGCAGTGGGCGATAAGGCTCGCCATCTCCGTCTCCGCGTCCTCGCGCAGAAACACGTTGGCCTGCAGCCACTCGGTGCGGCTCATGTGCAGCTCGGCGCCGGTGGCCTCGTGGAGGAAGCCGGTGAGGCCGATATGGTCGGGGTGGAAATGGGTGACGAGGAGCCGCGCCACCGGCGCGCCGCCGAGCCGCGGATCGGCCAGGACGCGGGTGAAGATGTCGCGCGTGCGCGCATCGTCCACGCCCGAATCGATCAGCGTCCAGCCGTCCGCGCCGGAGAGCAGCCAGGCGCTCACCTCGCGCGGCGGAAAGGGCAAGGGCACCTCCACCCGGAGGATGCCGGGCGCCACCGCGCTCAGCTCGGGCGCCTCACTCAAAACCGTCATCGTCGTCCCGCCTCTTTCCGCCATCGCGGCCGGAGAGCGGTCGTGACAGCCACCCGGGGCCCATTCGCTGCCCCGCACCATGCTGATTGCCGCCCGCAAGGCAACGCCAAATGTGCGCCGCCCGGTCCCAGCGCGGTCGCCTCCTCGCCCGCGTGCCCCCTCCCCACCCCTCCCCCGCAAGCGGGAGAGGGAGTCAGGTTCGGGCCGCGCCGCTCAGCCGCGCCAGTCGGAGAAGCTCCGGCCGGCGCGCGCGCGTTCCACCAGCAGCG
>NZ_JBNFNU010000514.1:0-2511 GCF_057364445.1 Xanthobacter sp. BG11Y11_SDJG | reverse complement strand
CGGCCCGCGTGGTGCCGCCGCCGAAGCCTGCGGCGCCGCCCACCGTCGCCGCGTCCGCCGCGATCCCCTCGGGGGAACTCGGCACGCTGAAATCCGCCGTCGCCGCCGCGCGCAGCGGCAAGGGCAACGAGGCCCTCGCTTTGGCCCGCGATCTCGACGACGAGGTGGCGCGCTCGCTGGTGACATGGCTCGTTGCCCGGCATGCGCCGCAATATCTCGGCTTCAACGGCATCAACACCTTCCTTGAGGAGAAGCCCGGCTGGCCGACGCAGAACACGCTGCGCCGCCGCGCCGAGCGCATGCTGTTCCAGGAGAAGCGCGATCCCGCCACGGTGCGCGCGTTCTTCTCCCAGCAGCCGCCGATCTCCGGCGAGGGCAAGATCGCGCTCGCCCGCGCGCTCATGGTTACCGGCGCCCGCTCCGACGCCACCGACTGGGTGCGCGAGGCCTGGTACCAGGACGAGCTGACCGAGGCGTTCGAGGAGCAGGTGCTGGCCGAGTTCGGCTCGCTCCTCACCCGCGCCGACCACAAGGCGCGCGCCGACCGCTTCAGCTATCTCGGCGAGAGCGACCGCGCCTTGCGCGCGGCGGGCCGCGCCGGCTCGGACGTGGTGGCGCTGACCAAGGCGCGCCTCGCCGTGGTGGACGGCAATGCGAACGCCGCCAAGCTGTTCGCCCAGGTGCCCGGCAGCTTCGGGAACGATCCCGCCTACCAGTTCGCCAAGGCCCGCCTGCTGCGCCGCTCCGACAAGCCGGCGGAGGCCGCGAGCGCCATCCTCCAGGGCGCCAAGAGCCAGAACGCGGCGCTGGCGCCGGACCAGTGGTGGATCGAGCGGCGCTTCATCGCCCGCGACCTGATCGACGTAGGCGATGCGCGCACCGCCTACCGCGTCGCCGCCACCGGGGTCGAGCCGGAGGCCAACAATTACCGCGCCGAACAGCAATTCACCGCCGGCTGGATCGCCCTGCGCTTCCTGAAGGATCCGCGCACCGCGAGCCAGCATTTCGCCGCCGCGGCCGAGGGCCAGTCGCACCCCATCACTCTGGCGCGCGCTTTTACTGGCAGGGCCGCGCGGCCGCCGCCGCGGGAGACCGCGGCACGGCGCAGGCGCGCTTCCAGGCGGCGGCGCAGTTCTCCACCGCCTATTATGGCCAGCTCGCGCGCACCGAGCTGGGCGTCCAGCCGGTGGCGCTGCGCAACGCCGCGCAGCCCTCCTTCTCGGACCGCAGCACCTTCCCGCGCATCGAGGCGGTGAAGGCGATCCGCCTGCTCTACGCCATCGGCGAGCGCGATATCCCGCTGACCATCTATTACGACCTCGCCTGGAACCTGAAGGAGCCGGGCCAGCTCACGCTGCTCGCCGAGCTGGCGCAGGCCAATGGCGACGCCCGCGGCGCGCTGGCGGTGGGCCGCGAGAGCCTCGGCGACGGCGGCATGCCCACCGATTTGATCGCCTTCCCCACCTCCGGCCTGCCCAACTACACGCCCATCGGCACGCCGGTGGACAAGGCCATGGTCTATGCGGTGGCGCGCCAGGAGAGCCACTTTCATCCCGGCACCGTGTCGAGCGCCAAGGCCATGGGGCTGATGCAGGTGACGCCGGCGGCGGGGCGCCAGGTGGCGAAGGTCACGGGCGCCACCTACAACGAGGCGCGCCTGATGAGCGACCAGTCCTACAACGTGCAGTTCGGCGCCGCCGAGCTGGGCGAGCTGTGGGACATCTATGACGGCAATTGCGTGCTGGTGTTCGCCGCCTACAACGCCGGGCGCGGCAATGTGCGCAAGTGGATCGAGCGGTTCGGCGACCCGCGCGACCCGGACGTGGACGTGGTGGACTGGGTGGAGCGCATCCCGTTCGGCGAGACCCGCAACTATGTGCAGCGGGTGATGGAGAATTACCAAGTCTACAAGGTGCGCTTCAACATCCCCACCAAGCTCCAGCTGGAGGCGGACCTGCGGGGCACCCGCACGCGCTGACCACCCCGGCCGACCACCGACGCGCGATCGGCCGCCTGCGGGCGGCCGATGCCGTTTCGCCGGTCGCTCACCGCGGGCGGCGCGGCGGCAGGCGCAGGTCCTGCGGGTTCGTGCCGGCGATGAGCGCCTTGGCCTGGCCGATCCAGTCCTCGCGCTCTATGCGGCCGGGAAAGGCCAGATAGGAGCCCACCCACTGGGCCTCCGCCGCGGTCCAGGCGGCGATCTGCTCCAGCCGGTGGATGCCCAGCGCGTGCAGCCGTGCCTCGTTCTGCGGCCCGATGCCCTTGATGAGCTTGAGATCGTCGCTGCCCGCCTCGGGCGGCTCCAAGGCCGGCGGACGGCTGCCGGGATGATCGGCGTCCGCATTGCCCCTGGCCGCGGGCTTCGCCTGAGGCTTTGGCCCCTTTCGGCGGCGCCGGCGGCGCGGGGATGGCTCGGCGCGCCGAGCAGCAGTTCGCCCTGGACCGCTGGCGGCGCGGCACGGCGGCCGGCTCCGTCCGGGTCCACGGGGACGTCTGAAGCGGCGTCATCGG
>NZ_JBNFNU010000513.1:0-2513 GCF_057364445.1 Xanthobacter sp. BG11Y11_SDJG | reverse complement strand
GATGCCCTCGCGCGCCGCCGATGCCGCCGCCGCCCTGCCCGCGACCGGGCTCGGCAACCCGGTCACCGGCGTGCTGCTGGCCTTCCGCGCGCTCGACACCCTGCTGGAGAAGATCGTGCTGCTGCTGGCGCTGGTGGGCGTGTGGGCGCTGTCGCGCGATCCGCTGTGGCGCGGCCGGCCGGAGCCGCTGTTCCCAGGTCCCACCGCTGCCCCCTCCGCCTTCCTCGCGCGCGTGCTGGTGCCTATCGGCGTTCTCGTGGGCGCCTATCTCCTGTGGGCCGGCGCCGATGTGCCGGGCGGCGCGTTCCAGAGCGGCGCGACGCTCGCCGCCATGGGCCTCCTCGCGCTCATGGCCGGTCTGGCGCCGCTGCCGCGGGCGGACGACCGCCGGCTGCGCCTCGTTCTGCTGGCCGGGCCGTTCGGGCTGCTGGCGGCAGGTTTCCTCGGCTGGGCGACGGCGGGCGCCTTCCTGGCCTTCCCGCCCGGCTTCGAGAAGCCGGTCATCAAGATCGTGGAAATCGCCATCACCGCCTCCATCGCGCTGACGCTGGTCCTGGTGGTGCTCGGCCCGCCCGCCGGCGAGGAGCGCCCCTGATGGCGCGGCGCGGAGCCCCCTTATGAGCGAGGCGATGCTCTACGCCCTTGCCGGGGCCCTGCTCGCCGGCTGCGGCACCTATGGCCTCCTGACCGCCGGCGGCGCGCTCGGCCGCATCCTCGGCTTCAACATCCTGGGCGGCGGCGTGTTCCTGATCTTCGGCGCGGTGGCGCGGCGCGGCGCGGGCGCCGGGCTCGCGGCCGACCCGGTGCCGCAGGCGCTGGTCATCACCGGCATCGTCGTCGCCTTCTGCGCCACCGGGCTGGCGGTCGCCCTGCTGCTGCGCCTCAAGGCTACGGACGGTGATCAGGGGGAGGAGCCGTGAGCGCCCTCCTCGTGCTCGCCTTGACGGTGCGCTCCTCGGCCTCGTGCCGTTGCTGCTCGCGGGCCGCGCTGGGGCGAGCGCGCGGCGCTCGCCGTGCTCGCCACCGGCGCCGGCCTTTGCGTCGGCGTGGGCGTCGCGGTGGCGCGGATGTGGGCAGGCGCTCCAATACTTCGTCGCCGGCCTCGCCCCGCCGCTCGGCATCGGCCTGCGGGCGGACGGGTTTTCCGCCGCCATGATGGGCATGAGCGCGCTGGTGCTGGCCTTCACCGCCGTTTACGCGATGCGCGCGCCGGGCGCCGACGCGCCGCGCATGCCGCCGGCCTTCTTCATGCTGCTGCTGGCGCTCGCGAGCGCGCTGAACCTCGCCTTCCTGGCGCAGGACCTGTTCACGCTCTACGTGGCGCTGGAGCTGCTGACCTTCGCCGCCGTGCCGCTGGTGTGCCTCGACGGCAAGCCGGGCCAGCTCCGGGCGGCCATGACCTATCTGGTGTTCGCGCTGTTCGGATCGGTGCTCTATCTGCTCGGCGTGGTGCTGGTCTACGGCCTGTACGGCACGCTCGATCTCGCGCACCTCTCCGCGGCGCTCGCGCGGGCCCCGGCGGGGTGGGAATTCGGCGCCGCGCTGGCGCTCATGAGCGCCGGGCTGATGGCGAAGGCGGCGCTGTTCCCGCTGCATTTGTGGCTGCCGCCGGCCCATGCCGGCGCTCCGCCCGCGGCGAGCGCGGTGCTCTCGGCGGTGGTCATCAAGGCGCCGCTGTTCCTGCTGGTGCGCCTGTGGGCGGACCTCGCGCCCGTGCCCATGGCGCAGGCGGCGGCGCCGACGCTCGCCGCCTGCGGGGCGGGCGCGATCCTCGTCTGCGGGATGGTGGCGCTGGCGCAGGTGCGGCTGAAGCTGCTGATCGCCTACTCCACCGCCGCACAGATCGGCTATCTCTGCCTCATGTTCCCTTTGGCGGCGCGCGCGGACGCCTATTGGAGCGCCCTCGCCTGGACCGGGGGCACGCTGCACCTCGTCTCGCACGCTTTCTCGAAGGCCGCCATGTTCATGGCCGCCGGGCTGATCGCCGAGCTGTTCGGCCACGACCGCCTGGCCGGGCTGAAGGGGCCGCGCGGGTCGCCCCGCTCTCCGTCGCCGCCTTCGGCATCGGCGGGCTCTCGCTGCTCGGCCTGCCGCCTTCCGGCGGCTTCACCGCCAAGGTGATGCTGCTGACCTCCGCGCTCCAGCAGAGCGCCTGGTGGATCGCCGTCGTGGTGCTGGCGGGCGGGCTGCTGGCGGGCGGCTATGTGCTGCGCCTGCTGGTGCTCGCGCTCCAGCGGCCCGACGACGGGACGCTGCCCGCCGGGCATGAATGCGGCTGGCGCGCCGTGATCGCGCTGGCGCTCGCCTTCGGCGCGGTGGCGCTGGGCTTCCTGCCGCTGGCGCCGCTGGGCTTCCTCTCCATCGGCCGGCCCATCGCCTGGGAGGGCTCGCGCCATGAGCGGGTTCCTGACCACGCCGCCTTTGCCCGTCACCTTCGCGCCGGAGGCGCTGCTGCTGCTCGCCATCGCCGCGCCGCTCGTGCTGGCGCTGGCGATGCTGGCGCCGGGCCTGCG
>NZ_JBNFNU010000512.1:0-2514 GCF_057364445.1 Xanthobacter sp. BG11Y11_SDJG | reverse complement strand
CGCTTGGCCTCGTAGAGCGCGGCGTCGGCGGCTGGCCACCAGGCGCGCTCCGGCCCGCTGCCGTTGGCAGCACGCTGGCGACGCCCAGGCCTGATGGTGAGCCGCCGGGCGGCCGCCTGCCGGTTCTCGATGCCGAGCGCCTCGACCATGGCCCGCACCTCCTCGGCGAAGGCGATGCCCTGCTCCACCGGCGCACCCGGAAGGAGGACCACGAACTCCTCCCCGCCGTAGCGGGCGACGAAATAGCCCGACCCGGTCGCCGCGGCCGTGAACGCACGGGCCACCGCGCGCAGCGCATCGTCTCCCGCAAGGTGCCCGTAGGTGTCGTTGAACGCCTTGAAGCAGTCCACGTCCCCCATCACCAGGGTGAGCGGGCTGAGGGCGTCCCGCCCCGCCACCCATTCCTGGGAGAACTGGACGTCGAAGGTGCGGCGGTTGGCAAGGTCGGTGAGGCCGTCGGTGCGCGCCAAATCGGTGAGCCGGTCGTTGAGGCTGCGCAGCTCGCGATTGCGCTCGGACAGGCGCCGCGCCATCTGGTCGACCGCCTCCACCAGCGGCTCGAACTCCGCCACGCCCACGTCGTCGACGGCCTCCGCCTCCTCCTGGCCCACCGCCGTGACGGCCCGGGTGAGCCGCTCCACCGGAGCGATGATCAGCCGCTCGGCGGCGAACCAGGCGAGTGCCAGGAAGCAGGCCAGGGCCACCAGGTGGGCGATGGCGGTGGCGAGGATCTTCTGGTCGATGGGCGCGACGATGCGGTCGGCGTCGACGCCCACGGCCACGTGCACGTTGGTGCCCTCGAAGCGCATGAAGGCGAAGATGCGCTCGCGTCCGTCATAGCCGGTGACGCGCGCCACACCCTCCTCCGCATCGGTCACCGCGCGCGTCAGCGGGTGGACCGGAAAGCGCCGTCCGACGATGTCGGCGCCGAGCGGGTAGCGGGCGATCACCGCGCCGTCATTGCCGACCACGTCCACCACCGTGCCCGACCCGATGGCGGTGCGGGCGGCGATGCGGGAGAACCATTGCAGGTCGATGCTCACAATCCCGAGCGCCGCCGGTTCGCCCGAAGCGGTGCGCTCGGCGCGGGCAAGATACAGCGCGTTGCGTCCGGTCAGGCGGGACTGGGTGAGATCGCTCATCACCATGTCCGCGGTGCCGAGCGCCGCCTCCACCCAGCTGCGGCCGCCGATGGTCATGCCGACGGCGGCGGGCGTGCTGGCGCAGACCACCTGCCCGCTCGGCAAGGCGATGGAGAGGCTCTCAATGCCGATGATCTCCTGGGCGAACACGGCCAGCTGCTGATTGCAGGCGGCGGGATTTTCCATGAGCCGCGTGCTCTGACGCGAGATCACGTCGAGCACCGCCTTGGCCGAGGCGAGACCTTCCTGCTGCGCCAGCGCGGCGCGGTGGGCGAGGTCGCGGACCTTATCCTCGGCGGCCACGATCTGATTCTGCCGGTCGGCGAGCAGCGACAGGATCCGCTCGGCCGACAGCGGCACCGCGGCGACGCAGATAAGCGCGAGGATGCGCAGGCGAATGCTGGTGCGCCGCCCGTCCGTGCCCGACGCGATCCCCTGCCTGCCCCCGCCCATCGACCGGAAAGTCCCCCCTGCCGGCTTCATGATGCGCCGTGTGATTCCTTCTAACCGCTTCTTGATCCATTGGGGAGATCGGTCCATCACCCTGCGAGCAGCGGAGGATGCAGATGACGGACCCCGGTAGCGAAACCGCCGCGCAATCCCCGGCGACGGGCGCGGCGCGGCTCGCGGCGGTGCGGCTTGAGATCGCCGACGCCTGCCGCCTCGCCGGGCGCGATCCGGCCGATGTTTGTCTGGTGGCGGTGTCGAAGACCTTCCCGGCCGGCGACATCGCCCCGGTGATCGCCGCCGGTCAGCGCGTGTTCGGCGAGAACCGGGTGCAGGAGGCGCAGGCGAAATGGCCGCCGCTGCGCGCCGCCTGGCCGGACGCGAAGGTGCACCTCATCGGCCCGCTGCAATCCAACAAGGCGCGCGACGCGGTGGCACTGTTCGACGCCATCCACACCGTGGACCGGCCCAAGATCGCCGCCGCGCTGGCGGCCGAGATGGACCGGCTTGGCCGGCGCCCCGAACTGTTCGTGCAGGTGAACACCGGCGCCGAGCCGCAGAAGGCGGGCGTGCTGCCGGAGGCGGCGGACGCCTTCATCGCGCAGTGCCGCGACGAATTCGGACTAACGATCTCCGGCCTCATGTGCATTCCGCCCGCCGACGCGGTGGCGGCGCCGCATTTCGCGCTGCTGGCCGAGATCGCGGCGCGCAACGGCGTGGCCGGGCTCTCCATGGGCATGAGCGCCGATTTCGCGGACGCCATCCTGCAGGGCGCCACCCATGTGCGCGTCGGCAGCGCCCTCTTCGGCCACCGCCCCTCCCCCGAGTGACCTGGCGCGAGCGGCCCTAGGATCGACCCGGCAGGCGCGCCCGGATCGCCCGCGCGGTTGTGCGGGCGCCCAGGCGGGCCGGGATGGGCGTGACG
>NZ_JBNFNU010000511.1:0-2523 GCF_057364445.1 Xanthobacter sp. BG11Y11_SDJG | reverse complement strand
CGCCCCCCGCCGAGCCGGCCGCGCCCGCGGCGAGCCCGGCGACCCAATGAGGGAGTCCTCCATGACGCAAGCGCTCGCGCGCCTCGCTCTCGCCGCCGGCCTCGCGCTGTCGCTGGCCGGCTGCGAATCGATGGAGAAGTTCAACCCCTTCGTCGAGAAGGAGACGCGCCTGCCCGGCTCGCGCCAGCAGGTGTTCCCGGAAGGCGTGCCGGGGGTCGACTATTCCGCCGCGCCGTCGCAGCCGAGCAATTCCAACGCCGTCCTCGACCGCCTGCCGGACCCCGCGGCCAAGCCGGGCCAGCAGACCAACTGACCGCGCGGCGCGCCCGCCCCGGCGGGCGCCGTGCTAGGCTGCGGCCGCCGCTTCTCCTTCCAGACCCCGCACGCAGCAGGGGCGACGAGCCGAATCCATGTCCTTCACCCTCGCCATCGTGGCCGGCCCAATGTGGGCAAGTCCACCCTGTTCAACCGCCTCGTGGGCAAGAAGCTCGCGCTGGTGGACGACCGGCCGGGCGTGACCCGCGACCGGCGCGAGGGCGAGGCGCATCTCGGCGACCTCACCTTCCGCATCGTCGACACGGCGGGCCTCGAGGAGGCGGACCCGGCGAGCCTCGAAGGGCGCATGCGCGCCCAGACCGAGACCGCCATCGCCGATGCCGACGCCATCCTGTTCATGATCGACGCCCGCGTCGGCCTCACCCCCGCCGACCGCGCCTTCGCGAGCCTGGTGCGCAAGTCCGGCAAGCCCACCCTCCTGGTCGCCAACAAGAGCGAGGGCCGGGGCGGCGAGGCGGGCCGGCTTGAGGCGTTCGCGCTGGGCCTCGGCGATCCGATCCCGCTCTCCGCCGAGCACGGCGAGGGCCTGTCCGAACTCTACGACGCCCTGCTCGACGCGCTGCCCGCGCAGACCGCCCTCGCCGAGGACGACGCGGATGCGGACGACGTGGAGCCGGCCGAGGACGACGCCGAGGGTGCCGACGCCAAGCCGAAGCGCCCCATCAAGGTGGCGGTGCTGGGCCGGCCCAATGCCGGCAAGTCCACCCTCATCAACCGCCTGCTCGGCGAGGACCGCCTGCTCACCGGCCCGGAGGCCGGCATCACGCGCGATTCCATCGCCGTGGAGATGGAGCACAAGGGCGTGAAGCTGGAGGTGTTCGACACCGCCGGCCTGCGCAAGCGCGCGCGCATCGACGACAAGCTGGAGAAGCTCTCCGCCGCCGACGGCCTCAGGGCCATGAAGTTCGCCGAGGTGGTGGTGGTGCTGATCGACGCCACCCGCCCGTTCGAGGAGCAGGACCTGCGCATCGCCGATCTGGTGGAGCGCGAGGGCCGCGCGCTCGTCATCGGCTACAACAAGACCGACCTCGTGCCGCGCGGCGGCCTCGCGGCGAAGCTGCGCGAGCAGGTGGACCACCTGCTGCCGCAGGTGAAGGGGGTGCCCATCGTCGCGCTCTCCGGCGCCACCGGCCACGGGCTCGACAAGCTGGTGGAGGCGATCGTCTCTGCCCACAAGCGCTGGAACAAGCGCATCGCCACCAATCCGCTCAACCGCTTCCTCCAGGAGGCGACCGACGCGCACCCGCCGCCGGCGGTGTCCGGCCGCCGGGTGAAGCTGCGCTACATGACGCAGCCGAAGGCGCGCCCCCCGTCCTTCGTGCTGTTCTGCTCGCGCGCCGACGCGGTGCCGGAGAGCTATCTGCGCTATCTCTCCAACGGCCTGCGCGAGACCTTCGACCTGCCCGGCGTGCCGATCCGCATCGCTTTGCGCGAAAAGGCCAACCCCTACGCCGATTGAGCGCATCGGGCGGCTCGGGTTAAGTTCACCGGGCCGATTCGCCGCGGATTCCGGCGGCGGTCCGGTGCGGGGAGCCCCATGGCCATTGATTTCGACGCCGGCCGACGCCGGACCCTCCAGTTCGCCGGCCTGATCGCCGCCGGCGCCGCGCTCGACGCGCTGCTGCCCGCCGTGGCGGCGGACGATCCGGACCTCGCGGCCATCAAGGCGCTGAAGCCGGGCGAGTTCGTCTGGCATCCCGAGCGCGCGCCCGACGGCTTCGTCGCCGTGGTGGTGAACCTGTCGGACCAGATGGCCTACGTCTACCGCAACGGCGTGCGCATCGGCGTCACCACGGTGTCCACCGGCAAGGAGGGCTTCGGCACGCCCACCGGCGTGTTCACCATCCTCCAGAAGGACGTGGACCACCATTCCTCGCTCTATAACGACGCCTCCATGCCCTATACCGAGCGCCTCACCTGGTCCGGCGTGGCGCTGCATGCGGGCGGGCTGCCGGGCTATCCCTCCTCGCACGGCTGCGTGCACCTGCCCTTGGCCTTCGCCAAGCTGCTGTTCTCCATCACCCATCTCGGCACCACGGTGATCATCGCCGACAACCATTCGGCGCCGGAGGACGTGCTGCATCCCGGCCTCGTCATGAGCGAGAACCTGGAGCAGGAGCTGGCGGTGGCCGCCACCGGCCAGGGCGCGCCCCAGGACGGCCAGACGCCGCAGGCCCCCGGGGCGCC
>NZ_JBNFNU010000510.1:0-2533 GCF_057364445.1 Xanthobacter sp. BG11Y11_SDJG | reverse complement strand
GGCGAGCGCGCGCACGCCGCAGGGCTCCGCCATGGTGGCAAGCGGCAGGGGCTCCCCCGCGCGTTGCTGCCAGCCCGGCGCCGCGAACCAGCCGAACTTCTCCTGCGCGAGGCATTCGCCATCGTCGCGGCCGGCATGCAGGCGCACGATCACCGTGTCCAGCTCGCGCCGGTCGAAGCTCTGGAGCAGGTCGCCCGACGAGCCGATGCGGATCTCGATCACAAGGTGCGGATCCTGCGCGTTCATCCGCGCGATCAGGCCCGGAAGCTCCGGGCCGGCCACATGATCGCTGATGCCGATGGCGAGCCGCTGGCGGGCGCTGGCGAACAGGCCGAGCGCGCGCTCGTTCGCCTCCAGCAGTTCCCGGGCGTGATCGAGGAAGGCCTCGCCCCGCGCCGAAAGCTGCACATGGCGCGGCGTGCGTTCCACCAGCCGGCAGCCGAGCCGCTCCTCCAGCCGCTTCAGCTTCAGGCTCACGGCGGCCTGCGTGGTCTGCATGGCCTCGGCAGCGCGGGTGAAGCTGCCGAGTTCGGCGATGCGCACGAAGGCGAGGACGGCGTCGAGATCCAGGGCGGGTGTAGCCATTTCATTATGTTATCGTTGATATTGCAATGATAGCATATCAAAATGAATGGGCCGGATCTACCTTCGGGCGCGCCACAGAAGGAGGCCCGAATGCCGCTCGTTCGCATTGCCATGCGCTCCGGCAAGCCCGACGCCTATCGCCAAGCGATCTTCGACGGAATCTATCGCGCCATGCGCGAGACGTTCTCTGTGCCCGAGGACGACCAGTTCATGACCATCACCCAGCATGACGCCGCCGATTTCCGCTATGGCGCGTCCTATCTCGGCATCGCCCGCAGCGACGATCTGGTGATGATCCAGATCAGCGCCATGAACACCCGGACGGTGGCGCAGAAGAAGGCGCTGTTCGCCAGGCTGGCGGCGCTGCTCGGCGAAAATCCGGGCATCCGGCCCGAGGATGTGTTGGTGAATCTCATCGAGGGTGCGCGCGAGAACTGGTCGCTCGGCCATGGCCTCGCCCAGTATACCTGACACCGGTGCAGGGAGGCGCTGCGTCCGAGCCCTCCGGCGTGCTGCGGCATGGCTGGGAGCAGCCGTCGCGCTGCGGCGCGCCAAGGCCATCTCCGCATCGCGCGAATTTCCCGCCGGCCGCTGGTGCGACCATGTCGAGCGCGCCCTCAATGCGCAGGTCATCTGCGGCGATCCGCGCCAGTTGTGAGGTCGGCATCACCGGATGGCGGCGCCCTCAGTTCGGCGCCCCTTCCTTGCCAGATGGCGCCTTTTCCTCGATCGCATCCGCCACCTCGGTGAGCGCGGCGGCGAGGGCTCGCAGCAGGTCGGCGGGGGTGGAGACCTGGACCGCGGGGGTGGGCAGGCCCGGCTTCGGGCGGCCCACCTCCAGGCGCAGCGCGCCAACCTTGCCGTCGAAGATGGCCGTGGTGAAGGCCTGGAGCGGCCACACCTTCAGCCGCCCGGCCTCGTCCTTGTCCCAGCTCTCGAAATCCATGGCGATCCCCGCTCCAGCGCGCTGCCGCATGTCCCAGTCTGCCAGGACTCGGACCCTTATCCGGCATTCTGGATACCACGACCGTGGATGCGGGCAACGGCGCCGGGCATCGATCGAGAGAATGCGTTATCCGGTCAGCTTGCGGCGCAAGCCGATCGACGCGCGCTCTAGCCAGCCATCGGCACGCCGATGCGCTTGATCTCCCAGTCCAGCGTCACGCCGCTCGCCGCCTTCACGCGCCGGCGCACCTCCTCGCCGAGGCCCTCGATGTCTGCGGCCGTGGCGCCGCCGAGATTGATGAGGAAATTGGCGTGCAGCTCCGACACCTGCGCCTGGCCCAGCGTCAGGCCCCGGCAGCCGGCGGCGTCCACCAGCTTCCAGGCGCTGGTGCCCGGCGGGTTCTTGAAGGTGGAGCCGCCGGTGCGGCTCTTGATGGGCTGGGTGGCCTCGCGGCTCTCGGTGATCTTCGCCATTTCGGCGGCGATCGCCTCCGCGTCCCCGGGCCGCCCCTCGAACACGCGCGGGTGAAGATCAGGTCGTCCGGCACCGCCGAATCGCGGTAGGAATAGCCCATGTCGGCCTTGGAGAGGGTGATCTTCTCGCCCTGGCGCGTGACCGCCTCCACCGCGACCACTACGTCCCGGGTCTCGCCGCCATAGGCGCCGCCGTTCATGCGCAGCGCCCCGCCGATGCAGCCGGGAATGCCGCGCAGGAAGGAGAAGCCGGCGATGGCCTGGTCCGCCGCCGCGCGGGCGACCTTCACGTCCGGCACCGCCGCGCCGGCAACGATGCGGCAGCCGTCCACCTCCACCTCGGAGAAGCCGCGCCCGAGCCGGATGACCACGCCCGGCACGCCGCCGTCGCGCACGATCAGGTTGGAGCCGAGGCCGATCACCGTCAGCGGCACTCGCCGGCAGGCGGGCGAGAAAATAGGCGAGGTCGTCGCGTCCGCCGGCAAACACGCGAACCTCGGCCGGGCCGCCGGACGGCCGGACCAGGTCG
>NZ_JBNFNU010000509.1:0-2555 GCF_057364445.1 Xanthobacter sp. BG11Y11_SDJG | reverse complement strand
GCCCCCCGTCTCGCCCGGCGCCAGCGCGAAGGTGGCGGCGCCGGCGCGGAAGGCGGCCCAGCGGTCGCCGTCCTGGAACTTCAGCGGCAGCCCCACCACGTCGCGATAGAAGGCGACGGCGGGCGCCATCTCGCGCACCGGATAGATCACCTGGCCGAGGTCGACGCTGTCCATCGCCCCTCCACTTATTGATCAGTTAATTCGCAGATTAAGGCGCCCATTCGGGGGCGTGTCAATAGGCCCCAATGCGATTTGCGCTATCTCAATGCGGAGGATGCTGTGGCGGTCTCGGGCGCGGGGGCGCGGCACTCGCGGGAGAGGCACCGGTCGCGGGGGCGCGGATCGGCCGGGCCGTGCTGCGGCGGGCTGGACCACAACGCAAAAAACCGCCGCCGCCCAAGCGGGCGACGGCGGTCAGGGACGCGGAGAGATGCGTGGAGCGCGTCAGCGGGCGGTGAAGCCGCCATCCACCGGCAGCGCGACGCCGGTGATGAAGGAGGCGTCATCGGAGGCGAGGAACAGCACCGCGCGGGCGACCTCGTCGGCCCGGCACAGCCGGCCCATGGGCACCGCGGCGAGCATCCGTTCCTGGTTGGCGGCCGCCTCGGCGGGATCGCCGGAGCGGCCGGTGAAGCCGAGCTTCATGGGCGTGTCGGCGAGGCCCGGGCACACCACGTTCACCCGCACGCCGTCCGCCGCGAAGCGCTGGGCGAGCGACTTGCCGAGCCCCACGACGGCGAACTTCGCCGCCGAGTAGATCGGGCTGAACATGGACCCGACGAGGCCCGAGACCGAGGAGGTGAACACCACCGCGCCGCCGCCGCGGGCGCGCATGTGGGCGATCGCCTCGCCGGCCGAGAGGGCGGCGGAGGTGACGTTGAGCGCGATGGCGTGGTCGTAGGCGGCAAGGTCGAGGTTCTCCACCCCGGCCGGACCGGGCGTGCCGGCATGCGCCCACAGCAGGTCGATGCCGCCGAGCAGGGCCGCCGCCTCGGCCAAAGCGCGCTTCACCTCCTCCGGGCGGGAAAGATCGGCCTGCACGGTGGGCAGATCGTGGCCCTTGTCCGCCATCTCCTGCCGGAGGGCGTCGAGCGCGTCCGCATTGATGTCGACCGCGCAGACCTTCGCCCCCTCCTTGAGGAACAGCTCCACGCCGGCGCGTCCCATGCCGGAGGCGGCGGCGGTGATGACGGCGAGCTTGTTGGCAAGACGCATGGCGTATCCTTCGATGGGTCGGACGGTCAGTCGGCGTAGGCGTCCGGGAAACGCCCGGTGGTGCTGATCACGGTGGTGCGGGTCTCCAAATAGGATTCCAGCGCCTCGATGCCGTTCTCCCGGCCCCAGCCGCTGGCCTTGAAGCCGCCATAGGGCGTGGACCAGCGGATGTACCGGTAGGTGTTCACCCAGACCATGCCGGCACGGATGCGGCTGGAGACCCGAAGCGCGCGGCCCATGTCGGAGGTCCACAAACCGGCGGTGAGGCCGTAGGCGGTGTCGTTGGCGATGGCGACCGCCTCCTCCTCGTCGTCGAACGGGATCAGCGCGGCGACCGGACCGAAAATCTCCTCGCGGGCGATGCGCATGGCGTTGGAGACGCCCGCGAACACGGTGGGCGCGACGAAATAGCCGCCGGCCAGCTCCGGCCGGTCGAGGCGGTGCCCGCCGGCGATCAGTTCCGCCCCTTCGGCGCGGCCGGTGTCGATGTAGGACAGGGTCTTGGCGAGCTGCTCGGCATGGGCCTGCGGCCCCATGTGGGTCGCCTCGTCGAGCGGCGCGCCCACGCGCACCCGGCCGGCGCGCCGGGCGAACGCCTCCACCACGCGGTCATAGACCGGCCGCTGCACCAGCACCCGCGAGCCGAGGGCGCAGCTCTGGCCGCACAGGGTCCAGGCGGAATTGGTGGCGGCGTTGAGCGCCTGCTCCAGGTCGGCATCGGCGAACAGGATGTGGGGCGACTTGCCGCCCAGCTCGAAGGTGAATCGCTTCATGGTCGCGGCGCCGGCCGCAAGGATCGCCTTGGCGGTCGTGCCCTCGCCGGTGAAGGCGATCTTGTCCACGTCCGGATGGGCGACGAGATATTCGCCCGCGCCGTCCTTGCCGTCGCCGGGGACGATATTGACCACGCCCGCCGGGAAGCCGGCCTCCTCGAACAGGCGCCCCAGCTCCAGCGAGGCCACCGGCGTGTGCTCCGCCGGCTTCAGCACCACGGTGCAGCCGGCCGCGAGCGTCGGGCCGAGCTTCCAGCACGCGGCCATCAGCGGCACGTTCCAGGGGGTGATGGCGCCCACCACGCCCACCGGCACGCGCGAGGTGAAGGCGTGCACGCTGTCGTCGATCGGAATGGTGCGCCCGCTGGCCTTGTCGGCGAGCGAGGCCCACCAGTGATAGGCGTTGGAATGGCTGCCCACGTCGGCGCGGGATTCGCGCAGCGCCCGGCCGGAATCGCGGGTCTCCAGGACCGCGAGGTCGCCGGCGTGGGCCTTGTAGAGATCGGCGAACCGGCGCAGCAGCGCCGCGCGCTCGTGGCCGGGCATGCGGCCCCACGGGCCATCGAG
>NZ_JBNFNU010000508.1:0-2563 GCF_057364445.1 Xanthobacter sp. BG11Y11_SDJG | reverse complement strand
CGAGCCGCGCCCGCAGCCGGTCCGCGCCGGCGGCGACGTCGGGGAGGGCGGCGAGGCCGATCCGGGTCGCGCTCTGCCGCCCGAGCACGCGGACGAGGTTGGGGTCATGCATGGGGTTGAGGGGATGGTCCTTCAGCGGGCTTTCGCTGAGCAGCACGCCGCCGACGAACAGATGGCCCTGATAGACGGTGCGTCCGGTCTCCGGGAAGGCCGGCGAGACCAGCACCATCGCCGCGCCCGCATCGGCGGCGAGCGCGTCCATCACGGGGCCGATATTGCCGGCGTCGGTGGAATCGAAGGTGGAGCAAATCTTGTACATTACGTGCCCGGCCCCGCGCCGGCGCAGCCAGCGGTCCGCCGCGCGGGCCCGGGCCACCGCCTGCGCCGCGGGAACCGAGCGGATCTTCAGCGACACCACCACCGCCTCCGCCGCGCCGAGATCCATGTCGTCGGACGGGATCCCGATCGTCTGCACCGTGCGCAGACCGTTGCGCGCCAGCGTATTGGCGAGATCGGAGGCGCCGGTATAGTCGTCGGCGATGCAGCCCAGCGAAAGCGTCACGATGCGACTCCCGGTGTCGGCGGATGGCAATGCGGACCGGCGCTCGGCTCCGCGGCGCGCGCGGCTCAGGCTTCCGGCAGCTTGGTGCCGGTAATCCGGGCATAGAGGCGGGCGACGGATGCGTCGTCGTCCCGTCCCATTCCGGCGGCGGAGGTGGCGAGAAACATCTGCAGCGCCGCGGATGCCACCGGCACCGGGAATTTCGCGCTCCGCGCCATGTCCTGGATGATGCCGAGATCCTTCACGAAGATGTCGACCGCGCTGCGCGGCGCGTAGTCGCCGGCGAGCATGTAGGGCACGCGGTTCTCGAACATCCAGCTGTTGCCGGCCGATGCGGTGATGACCTCATAGACCTTCTGAAGGTCGAGGCCCTGCCGCGCGGCGAAAGCCACGGCCTCGCTGGCGGCGGCGACGTGCACGCCGGCGAGCAATTGGTTGATCATCTTGAAGGCAGCACCCTGGCCGGGCGCGTCGCCGAGGACGTAGAGCTTGGCGGCCATGGCATCCAGCCCCGGCTTCGCCTTCGCGAACGCGGCGGAACTGCCGGAAGCGAGGATGGTCAGCGCCCCCTCGGCCGCACGCTTGGCGCCGCCCGAGATGGGGGCGTCGAGATAGTGCCGGCCGGTGGCCTCCAGCCGCGCCGCGAGGCTGCGCGCCAGGTCCGGGTCCATGGTGGCGGCGGAGACGAACACCGCACCCTGCGGCAGGGTTCCGCGACCCCTGGGACCGAACAGGATGGCCTCGGTCTGGGCGGCGTTGACCACCACGCTGACCACCAGGTCGGCCCCTTCGGCCGCCTGCGCCGCGTTGCCGCGCCCCGGCCGCCGCGCGGCGAAACGCGCCACCACCGTCGCATCCACATCGCAGCCGGCGACGTCGAGGCCGCCGCGCAGCATCGATTGCGCCATGCCGTAGCCCATGGAGCCGAGACCGATCACACCCGCGCTCACACCAGCGCTCACCCCCGCGCCCGCGGCGCCCCGCGGTCCTGCCGCATCATCCACCGGATCGACCATCGCGTTTCCCCCTTTGCGGCCGCCCGTCGCGGAGCAGCTCTTCCGGCTCATTCTTAAGAGCCTGCCGGCGGACGATCAAATCGTTTCAAGCGCCGGCCGCGGCGGCGCTTGCCAAGGCGGCCGCGCTTCGCTTTGGTGCATCAGCGCGCGGGAAGGGGAGGCGGGCCAGCATGGACGAGACCAGACTGCGGGAGGACATCTGCCGCTTCGGCCGGTCCCTGTTCGAGCGCGGGCTCACGCCCGGCTCCTCGGGCAATATCAGCCTGAGGCTCGATGACGGCGGATGGCTGGTGACGCCCACCAACGCCTCCCTCGGCTTCCTCGACCCTGCCCGCATCTCCCGGCTGGATGCCGCAGGCCGGCTGCTCGGCGGCGACAAGCCCACCAAGGAGATCCCGCTGCACGCCGCGCTCTACGAGACGCGCGGCGCGGCGCGGGCCATCGTCCATCTGCACTCCACCCATGCGGTGGCGCTGTCCCTGCTGCCCGAGATCGACCCGCGCGCGGCGCTGCCGCCCCTGACGCCCTATTATCTGATGCGCGCCGGCCAGACCGCTTTGCTGCCCTATTACCGGCCCGGCGATCCGGCGGTCGCCGACGCCATCCGGGGCCTCGCCGGCCGCTATGCGTCCGTGCTGCTCGCCAATCACGGGCCGGTGGTGGCCGGGGACACGCTGGAGGCGGCGGTGTTCGCCAGCGAGGAGCTGGAGGAGACGGCGAAGCTCTATCTGCTGCTGCGCGGCCTCAACCCGCGCTATCTCTCGCCGGCGCAGGTGGACGATCTGGTGAAGACCTTCGGACTGACCCTGCCGGCACCGGACGCCCTTTGCGGGGGGCACGGGCCACGATCATGCCGGGGCATGCCCCCTCCCGGCACGGGCCCGGCAGGACTGAGGCCGACAAAACGAAAACGGCCGCCCGGCCGGGGGGCGCGTTCTGGGGGCAGGGATCAGATCAGTAGACGCCGGCGCTGCGGGGCGGGGCT
>NZ_JBNFNU010000507.1:0-2567 GCF_057364445.1 Xanthobacter sp. BG11Y11_SDJG | reverse complement strand
CCCTTCCCCCTCACCCTGCCCTCTCCCCGTCGGGGAGAGGGATGCCCGCTCGCTTGGCGGCGGAGGCGGGGAAAGGGAAGCCGCTTGCTTGAAAGGGAAGCCGGTTGCTTGGCGGACGAACCGGGCAGAGGCGAGTTTTTCCCCTGTTCCCGCGCGCGGTTCCGCCCCACCCCTTGCCGCCCGCGGCCGTCCCCCCTATAAGGGCCGGCGCCGCTGCGCCCTTCGTCTATCGGTTAGGACGCCACCCTTTCACGGTGGAGAGAGGGGTTCGACTCCCCTAGGGCGCGCCACATTACCTCGAAACATAAAATTCATCGGAAATGCAATAAGTTACTGCGACACACAATCGCGGTGCGTACCCCATTCCGTACCCGGCTTGCGTACCCCAGCGCCGTGGTAATCCCCGACTGCCTTTGACAGGTGTGTTACTGCTTGGGCAATTTCCGGTCTGGGAACTTTACCTGCCACGTCTCGACGATAAACAGGGCGACAGTGCTGGCCGCGTGAACGGCAAGGCGGGCAATCCTCGGATCGATTCGTCGATGCCCTTTTCCCTGCCATGCGCACTGCCTGCGTGGGTCCGAAGCGCTCCAATGCCATTTATGGTTGAGTTGATCCCTCCGAGAATCGCACGAACATCGTCGGCAATTTGGTCCGGGACGCCTTCCTTGTTCGGAGCAAGCCCCAGCGGTTCGCGGACTGCTTGATAGAGCCCCTGGATATCCTTCTTCGCTGGGAGCGGTATCGACAATTCACACAGCACAGAGCGGCAGACGCTTTCCACGACCGAGCAAGCAGCAGTTACAGCCGCCTCAGGGTCGGTGTCCGCGCCTTTCTGCGCTCGGTCCAAATCCCGTTGAACAGTGTCGAATTGAATTTCCTCGGCCACATTAGCAAGCGTTCTGACGACACCGACAGATTCGCCAAGAGCCACGACGCGAACACCTCGCGGCTCCCTTTCCAATTGAAGTCCGTCGAACGCAAAGTGTTTGTTTAGATAATCGACGACAACATCGTGCGTATGGGGATTTTGAACGAAATCCCGAGGATCGGCTGCCGATTCGATGACACGTCGTAGTCTATCGTGCGATGCTGGATCACCCACAAGCTCTGACAGGGTGCGTACTGTCGCTCGGACGCGGGTAAACCCCTCCTTTTTAAACTCCACACCGACCGCAGCAAAAAAATCGGCAAGCTGATATTCGGTGCGGTATAGGCCAATTGGAGGCTCAAAGCCGTGTGCCGGGCCACCAGAAATGATCTCGGCGAGGGCGTCGATTGATTGCCGTGAGAGTGCAATTTTCAACATAATGAGCACGCTGGAATTTACCGACACGGATAGCTTAGGCAGAATCCTACTGCTTGGCTTCAAATTTGAGTGGCATCGGGGATACATATCCGTCGCGAAAAAAACAGATCATCAAAGGCACGGACGAGGAAGTCCGCCCCCTACCCCGACAGCCGCTCCCGGACCCGCGCCACACCGGCGGCGGTCCAGCTCCCCTTCCCGCTCACCGTAGGCACCCCTTCGGCCTCCAACGCAGCGGCGACAGCCCTCAGAGACAGGGCGCCGTCAGGATCGATACGGGCGAAGATCGGGGCCAGGGCCTCGGCACGCTCCCCGGCAATCTCCTGCCGCACGGCACGGGCCTTGGCGGCATCCTCTATGGTCCCGGCCCGCCCCCGGAAGCCTCCGAGCTTCACCCCACGGGCCTTTGCAGCCGCCAAAGCGGCCTTGGTGCGGGCCGAGATCATGTGGCGCTCTTCCTCGGCGACCATGGCCATAATGCCCACGGTGAGGCGGTTCGCGCTGGGCATGTCGCAGGCGACGAACTCCACCCCTGCCTTCTGTAATCCGAGGAGGAAGTGGGCGTCGCGAGCAAGGCGATCCAGCTTGGCCACCACCAGCGTAGCGCGGTGGGCTCGGCAGAGGGCTAGAGCCTGGGCAAGCTCGGGACGGTCGCTGCGCTTGCCGCTCTCCACCTCCACGAACTCCTGCACCAGCTTCCACCGCCCTCCATTGAGGAAGCCTGAGACGGCTTCGCGCTGGGCTTCAAGACCAAGGCCAGAGCGGCCCTGCTTGTCGGTGGAGACACGGAGATAGGAGACGAAACGGCCATCGGCCATGGCGGTGTCCTCAGAGGCTCCAACGTGGTGGAGGTAGTGTATCGTTCATTGCGACGTTCGTTGCATAAAACGATACATGCCTCTCAGGTGCTGTCAACGGGCCTGTGCACTACCGACCATCCGGCTCCTCGCCTCGGCATCGCAGGGACGGCGGAGGGCTCTAAGGATCGCGTAGGGGACTCGTGGATGGCCGTTCTAGCGGAGAGGCAGGGCAGGAGTCCGGGAGGCCCGGCCGGCGCCAGTGGACTCGGCAGGAGTCGTGAAGGGGAGGCGGCTGGTATAGGCCAAGCCACTGCCCCTCCGAGGGATGGGCTAGCTCGGTCCTGGGGGCTGGCCAGGGCACCGGGAGGGCGCCGTGGGGAAGCGGGCTCTAGGATCGCGTACGGGACTCGCGGCGGGGGCGCTAGGCCGCTGGGCTGGAAAGGGGGCCGGGGCCGCCT
>NZ_JBNFNU010000506.1:0-2582 GCF_057364445.1 Xanthobacter sp. BG11Y11_SDJG | reverse complement strand
GCCCGCCGCACGGGTGGGCGGCGACGAAGGCGGCGAGCGCTCCCGCCGCGCCCGGAACGGCAGCGGCGCGCAGGTCCGCCCGCCTTCGGCCAGAAGGTCGTAGGCGCGGATGTGGGCGGGAAACTCGGCCAGCATCTTGCGGGTCACGGCCTTCCGGTTGAGCCGTTGCTGCAGGACGTTGAACGGCTCCACCCGGCCCGCGCGCACCACCAGCAGCTCGCCGTCGACGGCGCCCTCGAAGTCGAGCGCCTCCAGGAGGTCGGGGAAGGCCGGGGAGATGTCCTCTCCGGTGCGGGAATAGAGCCGCAGCACCCGCGCGCCGTCTTCACCGCGCGCCGCCACGGCCTGGACGCGGATGCCGTCCCACTTCCATTCCGCCATGAAGTCGGCGGGCGAAAGCTGGGAGAAGTCCGCCTCCTCGATGGCATGGGCAAGCATCACCGGCCGGAACGGAACCGGATCGGTGGTGCGCGGCCGCTCGCCGCGCTTTTCCGCCCAGGCGAACAGCTCCAGGTAAGGCGGCGTGAGGCCCGGCCACACCAGCTCTACGTCGTCGGGCGCGAGGTCGCCGAGGCTTGCCACCGCGGTCTTGGCGAGGCGGGCCGAGGCGCCGACCCGCAGGGCGCCGGTGATGAGCTTCAGCAGCGCCCAGCGGCCGGTCTCGTCGAGGCCGTCGAGCCAGCCGGCGAGGGCGCCGGGCAGAGCGCCTTCGGCAATGTCGCGAGCCCGGTGACGATCTCCGACAAAGGCGGCGCATGGGTTTCGCCCCCCTCCGGCCGCGGCCACATGAGGGCGACGGTCTCAGACAGGTCGCCCACATAGTCGTAGGACATCTCGAACAGCACCGGATCGGCGCGCTCCATGATGAGGGCGCGCACCAGGCCCGGCTTGGCATTGGCGAAGGACAGCGCGCCGGTGAGCGCGGCCAGCGCCCATCCCCGCTCGGGATCGGGCGTTGCGGCGAAATAGTCCGCCATCAGGCGGATCTTGGCGTTGCGTCCGGCCTCGTAGGCCATGCGGTCGAGCAGCGCGGCGAAGCGGTTCATGGCGCCTCATCCCCGACCGCTTCCACCTCTTCCTCCTCCTCGCCGTAGCCCACCATGTGGAGCGGGCGGGCGCGCAGCTGGCGGGTTTGTGCCCAGTGGACGAGCGCGTCCTCCGCGCCGTGGGTGACCCACACCTCCTCGCAGCCGGTGGCGCGGATGGTGGCGGTCAGCCCGTCCCAGTCCGCATGGTCGGAGATGACGAGCGGCAGCTCGACGCCGCGCTGGCGCGCCCGGGCGCGCACCCGCATCCAGCCGGAGGCGAGGCAGGCCACCGGATCGGCGAAGCGCCGCGCCCACAGGTCGGTCATGGCATGGGGCGGGGCGATGACGATGGCGCCGGGGAATGCCTTCTTGTCCGTGCCCTTCACCGGGCGGATGTCGCCGAAGTCGGCACCGCGCGTGCGGTAATAGGCCGTGATCGCCTCCAGCGCGCCGTGGACATAGAGCGGCCCGCCATGGCCGGCGCGGCGGATCAGCGCCATCATGCGCTGCGCCTTGCCGAGCGAATAGGCGCCGACGATGTGGGTGCGCTCCGGAAACAGCCGCACCGAGGCGACGAGCTTGCTCGTCTCCGCATCCGGGTCGGGATGGCGGAACACCGGCAGGCCGAAGGTCGCCTCGCTCACGAACACGTGGCAGCGCTGGACCGCGAGCGGCGCGCAGGTGGGGTCGGCCACGTCCTTGTAGTCGCCGGAGGCGACGATGGCGAGGCCGCGCCAGTCGAGCCGCACCTGGGCCGAGCCCAGCACATGGCCGGCCGGATGCAGGCTGACCGCGACGCCGCCGATGTCGAGCCGCGCGCCGTAGGCGAGCGCCTGCACCGCCCCGGCGAAGCCCGCGCCGAGGCGAAGCGCCATGATGTCCAGCGTCTCGCGGGTCGCCAGCACCTGGCCGTGGCCGGCGCGGGCATGATCGGAATGGGCGTGGGTGATGACCGCCCGCGGCACCGCGCGCACGGGATCGATGTGGAAGTCGCCGATCGGGCAATAGAGGCCGTGGGGCGAGGGGCAGAGCAGGTCTTCGGGTCGCATGGCTGGATCGCGCGGCAATCGGGGTTATATGGGGCGCGGGACGCTCGTTTCGAGCCCTCGCAGCACCGGAGGTTCCCGTGGCATCCCCAACGCTTGCCGGCGCCACCTCCGGCGACGCGGCGCTCGACCGGCGGCTCGACTGGGCGCGCGCCTATGCCGAGGACGGCGATCCCGCGGCCGCCGCCGGAATGCTGGCCGACCTGGTGATCGAGGCGCCCCATTTCACCGCCGCCTGGTTCCTGCTGGGGAGACCCTGGAGGCCGCCGGTGACCTCGAAGGCGCGGCGGGCGCCTTCCGCGAGGCCCGCGATCGGGCGCCGGAGGACGCCATGGGGGCCGGCCTGCGCCTGGCGCGGCTCGGCGGAGCGCCGGCCGAAGGCGCCATGTCGGCGGCCTATGTGCGCAACCCTGTTCGACCAGTATGCCGGCCGCTTCGACACCGCGCTGCGCACCGCCTGGCCTATCGCGGACCGGAGCTTCTGGCCGCCGCGCTCGACGCGGCCTGC
>NZ_JBNFNU010000505.1:0-2590 GCF_057364445.1 Xanthobacter sp. BG11Y11_SDJG | reverse complement strand
TGCCGCGGCCGGCAGAGCCGGACCCGCTCACCATGAGGCGCCGGAGCGCTGAGGGACGAGGCGCCAGGGTTGTCCGCAACGGGCGCCGGCAGCCGGTGCGTCCGCCGGCCGCGCCGGCCTACCGCCCGACCAGCACCTTGCCGGGATTGGCGAGCCCCTTGGGGTCGAGCGCCTGCTTCACCGCCGCCATCACGTCCAGCGCCACGGGGTCCTTGTAGAGCGTCAGCTCCTCCTTCTTCAGGAGGCCGATGCCATGTTCGGCGGAGATGGAGCCGCCGAGCGAGGCCACGAGATCGTGGACGATGCGGTTGAAGTCTTCCCAGGCGGCGATGAAGGCCGCCTTGTCCATGCCCACCGGCTGGCTGAGATTGAAATGCACGTTGCCGTCGCCCATGTGGCCGAACGCGCATACGCGCAGGCCGTCCATATGGGCCTCGCAGCGCCGCGTCGCTTCGACGATGAAGTCGGCGACCTTTGAGACCGGCACCGAGACGTCGTGCTTGATGGAGCCGCCCTCGTACTTCTGGGCGTCGGACAGGTCCTCGCGCAGGCGCCACAGCGCCGCCGCCTGGGCCTCGCTCGCGGCGATCACCGCGTCCTCCACCTCCGCCGCCTCGAAGGCGTCGGAGAGCACGGCGAGGACCATGGCCGCGAGGTCGTCGTCGTCGCGGGTGGAGGTGAGTTCGGCCAGAACGTAGAAGGCGTGGTCGCCCTGGAGCGCGCGCACCGTGCCGGGCATGTGCTTCAGCACCGTCTCCAGGCCGAAGCGCGGCAGGAACTCGAAGCCGGTGAGCGCGTCCCCGGCCACCGCGCGCAGGCGGCGGAACAGCGCCAAAGCGGCATGGGGGCTCTCCAGGCCCACCAGCGCCGTGGCGCGCTGGCGCGGCGCCGGGAACAGGCGCAGCACCGCGGCGGTGATGATGCCGAGCGTGCCCTCGGCGCCGATGAAGAGGTCCTTGAGATCGTAGCCGGTATTGTCCTTGCGCAGGCGCGACAGGCCGTTCCACAGCCGCCCGTCCGGCAGCACCACCTCGAGCCCCAGCGCCAGCTCGCGCATATTGCCGTAGCGCAGCACGGCGGTGCCGCCGGCATTGGTGGAAAGGTTGCCGCCGATCTGGCACGAGCCCTCCGCGGCGATGGAGAGCGGGAACAGGCAGCCCTTTTCGCGCGCGGCCTCCTGCACCTTGGCCAGCGTCACGCCCGCCTCGGCGGTGACGGTGAGGTCGGTCGCGTCGAGGTCGCGGATGCGGTCGAGGCGGGAGAGCGAGATCAGCAGCGCGCCGAACGGCACCTGCCCGCCGACCAGACCGGTATTGCCGCCCTGCGGCACGAAGGGCAGGCCCGCGGCCGCGCATGCGGCGACGATGAAGGCCACCTCCTCGGCGCTCCCGGGCCTTAGCACGGCGGGCGTCGTGCCCTGGAACAGCCCGCGCCCCTCCACCAGATGCGGGGCGATGTCGGCGCTCGCGCGCAGCACGTGGCGCGCGCCGATGCGCGCCGCGATGCGGTCAACGACGCCTTCGACCGCCTGCGGGTCGAGGAGGAGGGGCTCGGGGGCATGGCTCGACATGGCCGGGACACTGCCTCAGCGCCTTGCGGCCCGCAAGCGTCGGCTGCACCGCAGCGCGGGGCCTTTCCCCGAGGTGCCCACCCGCTCTTCTTCCCTTCCGTCCGCGCCGGGGCTATGAGGGCGACCCGGCGCGCGGGGCCGCGCCGCGAAAGGCCGCCCATGACCGACCGCATCCTCGTCGCCCGCATCGGCGCCCCCACGGCGTGAGGGGCGAGGTCCGCCTCTTCCCCTTCACCCAGGACCCGATGGCGGTGCTGGACTATCAGCCGCTGACCGACAAAGCGGGCGCGCGCACGTTCCGCATTGTTGCGCTCAGGCCCGGCAAGGACCATTTCGTCGCCCGGCTCGCCGGCATCGACGACCGCACCGCCGCCGAGGCCCTGACCCAGACCGAGCTCTACGTCGCGCGCGACCGCCTGCCGCCGGCGGAGGACGAAGACACCTTCTACCACGCTGACCTGATCGGCCTGCCGGTGACCGGCCCGGACGGCGCCCCGCTCGGCAGCGTTGTGGCGCTGCACGATTTCGGCGCCGGCGACATTCTGGAATTCGCGCCCGCGGCCGGCGGCAAGACGCTGATGGTGCCCTTCACCAAGGCCGCGGTGCCGGTGGTGGACGTGGCGGGCCGGCGCGTCGTGGTCGATCCCGCCTTCGTGCCGCGGCACGCAAGAGGACGGCGTGGAGGGGGAAGGCGACTGATGGTGCGTTTGACGCCGGCGCCGCCCGCGCCCATCACTCCGCCATGACCGCCGCCCCGCTCTTCCGCGCCAGCGTGCTGACGCTCTATCCGGAGATGTTTCCCGGCCCGCTCGGCCATGCGCTGGCGGGCCGCGCGCTCGGCGCCGGCCTGTGGGGGCTGGAGGCGGTGCAGATCCGCGACTTCGCGCTCGACAGGCACCGCTCGGTGGACGACACCCCTGCCGGCGGCGGCCCCGGCATGGTGATGCGCGCCGACGTGCTGGCCCGCGCCATCGACGCCGTCTCGCCGCAGGGCGATCTTCGCCCCGCGCCTCCTGATGA
>NZ_JBNFNU010000504.1:0-2596 GCF_057364445.1 Xanthobacter sp. BG11Y11_SDJG | reverse complement strand
CGCCAGGCCGCGACGTGCGCGCCCAGGCGAGCGCGGTGGCGCCATAAGGCGCGTCGAGCAGCGCCACCGCGGGCGCCGCGGCCGGCATCACCTCGGTGAACAGGCGCAGCTTGGCCTTGAAGTAGGTGTCCATGGTGGGGTGATAGTCGAGATGGTCGCGGCCGAGATTGGTGAAGCCGCCGGCCGCGAGGCGCACCCCGTCGAGCCGCCGCTGGTCGAGTCCGTGCGAGGAGGCCTCCAGCGCCATGTGCGTCACGCCGTCTGCGGCGAGGCGGTCGAGCGTCCGGTGCAGGTCCACCGGGTCCGGCGTGGTGAGGCTGCCATAGGTGGCGCCGTCCGGCGCGACGAGGCCGATGGTGCCGAGATAGGCCGCGGTGTGGCCCAGACGCTGCCAGATCTGGCGCAGGAAATAGGCCACCGAGGTCTTGCCGGCGGTGCCGGTGACCGCCGCGATGGTGGCCGGCTGGCGCGAATAGAAGCGCGCCGCCGCAAGGCTCAGGGATCGGCGCACGTCGAGCGTGAAGGCGATGGCGGCGCGGCCGGGCGTCTGCGGCAGATCTGCGTCGGCTCCATCAGCACCGCCGCCGCGCCGCGGGCGACGGCGTCGGGAATGAAGCGCGCACCGTCGGCGCGGGAGCCGGGCACCGCCACGAACAGGAAATCCGGCTCCACCCTTCGGCTGTCGGCGGTGACGCCGCGAATGGGCACGGCCTCGCCCGCGCCGGTGACGATCCTGGCGTGGCCTTCGAGGAGGTGTCCCAGCGTCATCATGGTCATCGGGGCTCCTTCTGGCACCCCATGGGGTCGCTTGTCATCCCGCCGATGGGGGAGGCGGGACGCCCCGGCCCGTCGTCAGCGCAGGCCCACCCGCTGGGAGGCGCGCAGCATCTGCTCGGCATCGGGCAGGTTCTGGCGCGGCGAGAGGCCGAGCATGGGCGCGATGCGCTCGACGATCTTGCCCGCTGTGGGCGCCGCATTCCAGCCGGAGGTGGCGAAGCCGTGGGTCTCGGGCGTCGCCTTGGGCTCGTCGAGCATCACCAGCACCAGGTATTTCGGCTTGTCCATGGGGAATACGGCGGTGAAGGAGGTGAGCAGCTTGTTCTTGGCGTAGCGCCCGTTCACCACCTTCTCGGCGGTGCCGGTCTTGCCGCCCACCAGATAGCCCGGCACCTCGGCCTTGCGGGCGGAGCCCTTCTCGGCGTTGAGGCGGAACAGATAGCGCATCTTGTCGGAAGTCTCGGGCTTGAGCACGCGCGTCGCCGCCTTGCGCGCCTCCTCCTCGTCGCGCTTGAGGAAGGTGGGCGGGATCAAATAGCCGCCGTTGACCATGGAATTGACCGCCATCACCGCCTGGAGCGGGGCGACCGAGAGGCCGTGGCCGAAGGCGATGGTGGCTGAGTTCACCTCGCCCCAGCGCTTGGGCACGATGGGCAGGGAGCTTTCCGGCAGCTCGGTGACGAGGCGGTCGAGCTGGCCCATCTTCTTCAGGAACGCCTTGTGCGCCTCGACGCCCAGCGACAGCACCATCTTGGCGGTGCCGACATTGGACGAGACGAGGAAGATCTCGGGCACGCTCAGCACCCGGTTCTCGGCGTGGTAGTCGGAGATCTTGAAGCGCCCGAACGACATGGCGCCGCGCGCATCGAACGAGGAATTGAGGCCGATGCGCCCGGAATCGAGCGCCATGGCGAACGACAGCGCCTTGAAGGTGGAGCCCATCTCGTAGACGCCGGTGGTGAGGCGGTTGAGATAGGCTTGGTCGGTGGGGTCGCCCGACTGGTTGGGGTCGTAGTCCGGCAGCGACACCATGGCGATGATCTCGCCCGTGTTCACGTCGGTGACGAGGCCCATGGCGTGCAGCGCCGAGAACTTGGCCTTGGCGGCGGCCAGCTCGTCGCGCATCGCGTGCTGCACCCTCACGTCCATGGAGAGCGCCACCGGCTCCTGCTGGCGATCGGTGGCGAAGCCGGCGAGGTGGAGGTCGGCGAGCCCGCCTTTGTCGATGTACTTCTCCAGCCCGGCGATGCCCTGATTGTCCACGTTCACGCCGCCGATCACGTGCGACAGGATCGGCCCGTCGGGATAGACGCGGCGGTTCTCCTTGATGAAGCCGATGCCCGGCAGGCCGAGCCGGAAGATGGCGCGCTGCTGGGCCGGGGTGATCTCGCGCCGGAGCCAGGCGAAGCCGCGCCCGGAATTCAGGCGCGCGCGCGCCTCCTTCACGTTGAGGTCGGGCAGCACCTTCAGGAGGCCTTCGAGCGCCTCGTCGGGATCGATGAGGCGGCGCGGCTCGGCGAACAGCGAGGGCGACTTCACGTCGATCGCCACCACGTCGCCGTTGCGGTCGAGGATGTCGGGCCGGGCCGAGGCGAGCGCATCCGAGCCGCCGCGGCGGCTGTGCTTGGGATCGGTGAGGCGAGATGCACCAATTGGCCGGCAATGGCGAGGAAGACCAGGCAGAAGACGCCGGCCATCAGCTTGAGGCGCGAGCGCGCGATGGTGGCGGGATCGCCCCGGTCGAGCCCGGCGAGGCCGCGCAGGAAGACCCGCGTGCCGGCATAGGCGCCGCGGCCGAGTACCCGCGCAGGCGAACAGC
>NZ_JBNFNU010000503.1:0-2610 GCF_057364445.1 Xanthobacter sp. BG11Y11_SDJG | reverse complement strand
CCGCCGACGACGGCGCGCCGCCGGCCGACCTCACCCGCGCCGCCGCTGCGCCTTTCCCGCCCGAGCGGGCCCTGCGCCTGCAGGCTCTGGCGCGGGGCGACGAGGGCTTCCTGCTGTCGCTCGCTTATTCCACCCAGCGCGGCTACGGGCGCACCCATCCCTTCGTCGGCGAGATCCGCTTCGGCGAGGTGGAGGTGTCGATGTTTGCGGAGGAACTGGGCTTCGAGGTGCCGCTCGGCGATATCGCCCTGACCGAGTGCCAGAGCGTGAACCAGTTCAAGGGCTCGGCAACGGCGGCGCCGCAGTTCACGCGCGGCTACGGCCTCGCCTTCGGCCAGAGCGAGCGCAAGGCCATCGCCATGGCGCTGATGGACCGCGCGCTGCGGGCCGGCGAACTCGGCGAGGAGCGCCGCGCCCCGGCGCAGGACGAGGAATTCGTGCTCGCCCATGCGGACAACGTGCAGGCCACCGGCTTCCTGGAGCACCTGAAGCTGCCGCATTACGTGGACTTCCAGGCCGAGCTGGAGCTGATCCGCCGCATGCGCGCCGAGCACCGCGCCGCCGCGCCCACCGGGAACGAGGCGTCATGAGCCTGCCGGCCTTCTCCTACAATTTCGCCTATCTGGACGAGCAGACCAAGCGGATGATCCGCCGGGCGATCCTCAAGGCCATCGCCATTCCGGGCTACCAGGTGCCGTTCGCCAGCCGCGAGATGCCCATGCCCTATGGCTGGGGCACGGGCGGGGTTCAGGTGACGGCCGCCATCCTCGGTGCCGACGACGTGCTCAAGGTGATCGACCAGGGCGCCGACGACACCACCAATGCGGTCTCCATCCGCGCCTTCTTCCAGGCCACCGCGGGCATCGCCACAACCACGCGCACCCGTGACGCGAGCATCATCCAGACCCGCCACCGCCTGCCCGAGACGCCGCTGCGCGAGGGCCAGGTGGTGGTCTACCAGGTGCCCATCCCCGAGCCGCTGCGCTTCCTGGAGCCGCGCGAGCGCGAGACCCGGCGCATGCACGCGCTCGCCGATTACGGCCTGATGCACGTGAAGCTCTACGAGGACATCGCCCGGCACGGCCATATCGCCACCACCTATGCTTATCCGGTGGAGGTGGCGGGACGCTATGTGACGGACCCCTCGCCGATCCCGAAGTTCGACAATCCGAAGATGGACCGCTCGCCTTCGCTGCAGCTGTTCGGCGCCGGGCGCGAGCAGCGGATCTATGCCATTCCGCCGCACACGCCGGTGCGCTCGCTGGATTTCGAGGACCACCCGTTCCAGGTGCAGCGCTTCTGCGCGCCCTGCGCGCTGTGCGGGGCCACCGGCGTCTATCTGGATGAGGTGATCCTCGACGATGCCGGCAAGCGGATGTTCGTGTGTTCCGACACCGACCATTGCGCCACCCGGCGCGAGGCGGGGCATGCGGGCGAGATGGGCGCCGGGGAGGACCGGCCATGAGCGACGACCCCCTGCTCGTCGCCGAGGGCCTCGGCCGCGACTACGGCGCCCGCATCGGCTGCCGGGGCGTCGACCTCACGCTGCATGCGGGCGAGGTGCTTGCCGTCGTCGGCGAATCCGGATCCGGCAAGTCGACGCTGCTCGGCCTTTGTCGGGCGAACAGGCGCCGAGCGCCGGGGCGCGTGCTCTACCGCCGCCGCGACGGCGCCCTCGCCGACCTCGCGCGCCTGCCCGAAGCGGAGCGGCGCCTCCTGATGCGCACCGATTTCGGCTTCGTCCGCCAGCGCGCCGAGGACGGGCTGCGCATGGCGGTGTCGGCGGGCGGCAATGTGGGCGAGCGCCTGATGGCCACCGGCTGGCGCCACTATGGCGCCATCCGCGCCGAGGCGGCGGATTTTCTCGCCCGGGTGGAGATCGACGCCGCCCGCATGGACGAGGATCCGCGCGCCTTCTCCGGCGGCATGCGCCAGCGCCTGCAGATCGCCCGCAATCTCGTCAGCCGCCCGCGCCTCGTCTTCATGGACGAGCCGACCTCCGGCCTCGACGTGTCGGTGCAGGCGCGCCTGCTGGACCTCATCCGCGCGCTGGTGGAGGAGATGGGGCTAGCGGTGGTGCTCGTCACCCACGACCTCGCCGTGGCGCGCCTGCTGGCCCACCGCATCATGGTGATGCGTCGCGGCCGGGTGATCGAGGAAGGCCTCGCCGACCAGGTGCTGGACGACCCGCAGGCGCCCTATACCCAGCTCCTCGTCGCCTCGGTGCTGACGCCATGAGCAGCGCCGGCCCTCTCCTCGAGGTGGCGAACCTCGCCAAGAGCTTCACCCTGCATTTGAAGGGCGGCGCCCGGCTGCCGGCGGTGGCCGGCCTCTCCTTCACGGTGGGCGCAGGCGAGTGCGTGGCGCTCGGCGGGCCCTCGGGGGCGGGGAAAAGCTCGGTCCTGAAGATGATCTACGGCACCTACCGCATCGACGCCGGCTCGATCCGCATCGGCGACGGCGACGCCTTTGCCGAGATGGCCGGCGCCGACCCGCGCCAGGTGCTGCGACTGCGGCGCGAGCGCATGGCCCATGTGAGCCAGTTCCTGCGCGTGATCCCGCGCGTCGCCGCGCTTGACGTCGTCGCCGCGCCGCTGCGCGGCGGCCGGC
>NZ_JBNFNU010000502.1:0-2610 GCF_057364445.1 Xanthobacter sp. BG11Y11_SDJG | reverse complement strand
GCCGCGCGCGCCGGCCGGCGGGCGATCGCCGAGGTCGGCCCCGACGATGCGGCGATCCGGGAGGAGGACCGCGGCGCGGTGCTGTTCGACCTCGGCATCGGCCTCGGCAGTGTCGAGGCCTGCGTGCGCACCCGCGATCCCGTCCTGATCGCCGCCATGCGACGGGCCGAGGGCCGGCAGATGTTCGATCCTGACGGCCCCATCGGCGCCATCCTCGCCGCAAGCCCCCACCGCGTGTTCATCAGCGCCCTTGGACGGATCGAGGTCTACCAGCCCATCCCGCCCGCCGACGGCCGCAGCCCGGACGGGCCCCACACCCACGTTCTGCCGAAGCTGCTCGCCCACGGACGGACCCATGCGGCCAGCATCCCGATCCCCGAAGGGCTGCTGCCGTGCCTGTCGATCCATCCTCCCCATGGCCGCGGGACCGGCCGCGCCTGAGCCAGCTACCGTTGCGTCAAGGCGGCGTGACGGATATGGGATGCGTGACCGATATTTTCGGACCGGAACGGGCGCAGCCCCTTGCGGACGCGATGGAGGTCGCGCATTGCTTCGCGCATCGCTCGCGCGAAAGTCGCAAGCGCGCTTTTCAAAGTGCGGATGAGGCAACCGGGCGCGACCGCAAGCGCCGCGGAGGGCGCTCACACGCAAGACCTATCAAAGATTGCAATCCCGAGATCGGCACGGGGGACGCGACTGCGATAGGCGCGGAAAAGGGTCTTCTGGAAGGTCATCACGGCTCGCAAGGTGAGGTGGCCCTAAGGTGCAAATGGACAGCATCCTGAGGCGTTCGGTCCGGGGCCGCGTACTGCTGCTCGCCACTGCGGCGATCCTGGTGATCATCGTCCTCATTCAGGCGGCGATGCTGGCCAAGCTGCGGGAGGATCGGCGCGTAGAGGCGCTGCGTGCCGCCGAAAACGTGCTGCGCACCCTCGCGCTGACCGTCGATCGCAACCTGAAACTCATCGAGGTGTCGATCCTGGGCGTGCGCGAGGCGCTCGCCCTGCCGGAGGTGCATGCCATGCCGCCCGCGGCGCGGCATCTGCTCCTGTTCAATCGCACGGCCACGCCTCACTATCTCGGCTCGATGCTGGTGCTGGATCGCAGTGGCGATATCGTCTTCGATTCGGGTGGCGCGACGCCTCGTAACGCCAACTTTGCGGACCGCGATTATTTCCGCGCCCACCGCGACAGCGACGCCGGCACTTTTCTGAGCCGCCCCTATGCCAGCCGCCTGCGCCAGAACGATCCGAGCATCGGTATGACGGTGCGGCTCGCCGGGCCGGACGGCGGGTTCAATGGCGTGGTGCTGGCGGCGTTCCGGATCGCCTTCTTCAATCCCTGTTCGAGAAGGTCGATCTCGGCCCCAATAGCCTCGTCAGCCTGGTGAGCACGGACGGCACGCTGATCTACCGCCATCCCTCCGCCGACGGCCAGGGAAATTCCGGGGACAGCGTCGCGACGTCCCCGGTGTTCCAGAAGATGCTCGCGGAACCAGGAGTGAGCTTCGTCGGCGACTCCCAGATCGATGGGCTCAGGCGCTATTACGTCACCCAGAAGATCGGCGAATTCCCGCTCATCCTGGCGGTCGGCATCTCCGCTTCCTCCATCTATGCCGAATGGACCGTGCAGGCGATCATCGTCGGCCTGCTCACTTTGGTGGTCTGCGGACTGCTGGCCGTGATCGTGCTGGTGCTGCGCCGGGCGCTCATCCGCAGCTATGACATGGAAGAGCAGCTCGAGCACATGGCGGTCACCGACGCGCTGACGCAAATCCCGAACCGGCGGGCGCTGGAAATGGCGCTCGACACCGAGATGCGACGCGCCGTCCGCGAGAAGACCGAGCTTTCGGTGCTGGCGATCGACCTCGATTTCTTCAAGCAGATCAACGATACCTACGGCCATCCGGTGGGCGATGCGATCCTGCTCGCCATCGGGCGGCAGGTGACGCGGGCCATCCGCAGGCCCGGCGATTTCGCCGCGCGGCTCGGGGGCGAGGAGTTCGTGGTCATCCTGCCCTCAACCGGAGCGGCGGGCGCCACCTTCATGGCCGAGCGCATCCGCAAGGCGATCGCCGCCGCCCATGTGACGACCGAGGACGGGCACCGCGTGACCACCACCGCCAGCATCGGCGTGGCGTCGGGCATGATCCAGCCGTCCGATCCGGTGGACCGCCTTCTGCGCGAGGCGGACGGGGCGCTCTACCGCGCCAAGGGCGGGGGGCGCAACCGTGTGGTCGGGTGCCATCCCGACAGCGGCTTCGGCGTGGCGCAATAGCACCGTCCGCATCCCTCGTGCGGACGGAACGGACGGGTTCAAGCGCGTGTCATGGAGCTGCGCGAGAACAAGCATGATGGACCATTCGCCACGCCCCGCCATGCCTTCGGCGATCCGCTGCCGCATCCGCCATCACCTGCCGGGCCGAACGCGCATCCACCTGGCGGGCGACTGGCCGGCGGACCTGGGCGCGATCCGGACCCGCCTCGACACCTGCGGCATCAGCCTCGCCAAGGCTGAGCCGCTCACCGGCTCGGTCCTGCTGCACCAACCCCGGCGGCTCTCGGCGCCGACGCGGTCGCCGACCAGTTTGCGCGGCCCGCCCCTCAGCGG
>NZ_JBNFNU010000501.1:0-2615 GCF_057364445.1 Xanthobacter sp. BG11Y11_SDJG | reverse complement strand
GAAACACCCCGGAGCGGCCCCCCCGCTCCGGGGTGTTCGTTGCTGTCCGGACCGACGATCGGCGAGCTGGATCGGGTGGGACCGGATGTGTCGGAGCCAGCGGCGTCCTGCGGCGGACCGCGCGGCTCCTGATCCCGAAATCCCCGGCCTAGGCGCCCTTCGGCCGGAACGCGGCGATGACCTCCGCATGGGTCTCGATGCGCGCCGCGCCGATCAGATCGAGGGCATAGGGCACCGCCGGAAAACACCGCGTCGAGACACACCGAGATCGAGGCCGGCTTGCCGGGAAGGTTGATGATCAAGGTCTTGCCCCGCACCCCCGCCTCCTGGCGCGAGAGGATCGCGGTGGGCACCTCGGTGAGGCTGATGCGCCGCATCTGCTCGCCGAAGCCCGGCAGCGGCTTCTCCACCACCGCCGCCATGGCCTCCGGGGTGAGATCGCGCGGCGCCGGCCCGGTCCCCCCGGTGGTCAGCACCAGATCGAGCCGTTCCACGTCGCACAGATAGATGAGGGTGTCCCGCACGCTGTCCAGGCCGTCGGGAATGACCCGGTAATCGGCCTCCCACGGGCTCGAAATGGCTCGCCGCAGCCACGCCTCGATGGCCGGGCCGCTCTTGTCCTCATAGGCGCCGGCGCTCGCCCGGTCGGAGATGGTGAGGATGCCGATGCGCGCCTGTGCCATGAGCGTTGCGTCCGTCCGGGTGTGCGGGGCCTTGCGCGAGTGGTGCCCCCGCTTGGCGCCGAAAGCAAGCGCCGCCGCATGCCGCGACCCGGCTCAGAACGTCGCCACCCGCTTGGCGCGCCCCTTAATGTCGCGCCCGCGCGCCTGCGGCAACGGGCGCACCAGCGCCTCCAGCTGCGCGCCGAAGAGATCAAGGCCGAACGGCCCCGCCATCGCCTGCCAGATCTTGCGCCGGTCGCTCGCGCCCGGTGGATGACGCGATGCGCGCGATGCCGCGCGAGACGATCGCCTCGTCGAGGTCGTCGACGCGGTGGGTGATGAGGAGCAGCAGTCCGTTGAAGTATTCGAGCCCGCGCAGCAAAACGCCCACCACCGCGTTCATGGTGAGGTCGTCCGGCCGGCGCTTGAGATCGACGTCCGCCTCATCAGCATCGCCGCGCACGACTTCTGGCCGCGAGTGATGCGGGCGGCGTCACTTCTGGCGCAGCGCCGTGAAGGCGCCGGCGATCTGGTTGGCGGCATAAGGCACGAACATGCTCGCCCCGGCGGTCAGGAACCAGCCGATATTGTCGAGCTCGGGGAAGGCGTTGCGCACCAGCCCCTGCCAGATGCTCACGGCGCCCACGCCGAGGAACAGGATCAGGATCACGCCCATTCCCATGAAGGCGATGAGGCGGCTGGAGCTCGGGGCGTAGGTGAAGCGCTCCCCCGCAGGCAAGGCCGGGTCGTTGATTTCGCTCTTTTCCGAGAGCGCGCGGGTGAGGGTCCAGGAGAACGTCCCGTCGGTCTCCCGGTGCTGGAGATGGACCACCACCAGCCACAGCATGATCATGCCGAACACATAGCTTGCGGCGATCAACACGAGGGCGAGGATTTGCGGCAGGAGCTGAGGATTTGCGAGCGGGGTGTCCATGGGCCGGCCTCCGGAACCATATCGCAATGATCGAAGAAATGCTTGATACACTTATAACGTTTACCGGGTGCGTCGGCAATGGTCGCACCTGCGCGGACGCAAGGGCCGGCCGCGCCCGTCCTCCGGCCCGACTTCCTTTTCCTTTTGGCCGACCCGCACTAAATGCACGGAGCCCGCCGCGTCACGGGGCGGGGATGGGAGGCACAAGATGGCTTACGAAACGATCCTGGTTGAGCGGCACGAGCGGGTTGGGCTGATCCGCCTTAACCGGCCGCAGGCGCTGAACGCGCTCAATTCCGTGCTGATCGGCGAGCTCAACACCGTGCTCGACGAATTCGAGGCCGACCGCGGCATCGGCTGCATGGTGCTCACCGGATCGGAGAAGGCCTTCGCGGCGGGCGCCGACATCAAGCAGATGCAGGACTATTCCTACCCCGAGACCTATCTCGACGACTACATCACCTCGTGGGAGCGCCTGTCGCGCGCGCGCAAGCCGGTCGTCGCCGCGGTGGCGGGCTTCGCGCTCGGCGGCGGCTGCGAGCTCGCCATGATGTGCGACTTCATCCTCGCCGCTGACACGGCGAAGTTCGGCCAGCCGGAGATCAAGCTCGGCGTCATGCCCGGCTCCGGCGGCACCCAGCGGCTCACCCGCTTCGTCGGCAAGTCCAAGGCCATGGAGATGTGCCTCACCGGCCGCATGATGGACGCCGCCGAAGCCGAGCGCGCCGGCCTCGTCTCCCGCGTGGTGCCCGCCGCCGACCTCGTGGCCGAGGCGCTCAAGGTGGCGAAGACCATCGCCGACATGTCGCTGCCGGTGGCCATGCAGACCAAGGAAAGCGTGAACCGGGCCTATGAGACCACGCTCACCGAGGGCATCCGCTTCGAGCGTCGGGTGTTCCAGTCGCAGTTCGCCTTCGCCGACCAGAAGGAAGGCATGACCGCCTTCGTCGAGAAGCGCGCAGCCGAAGTTCCAGCGCGTGAGGGCGCCGGCCGCCCCGGGCCGGCGCGCGCGGCCTGGG
>NZ_JBNFNU010000500.1:0-2617 GCF_057364445.1 Xanthobacter sp. BG11Y11_SDJG | reverse complement strand
CGCGGCCGGGCTGGTGGTGGCGCTCGCCTGCCGCCTCGCGCCCTCGGCGCTCTCCAGCACCCTCGCGCGCCTGGCGAGCTCGGCTATGCGGTTCCCGGCACGGTGCTCGGCATCGGCCTGCTGAGCCCGCTCGCCGGCTTCGACAACATGGTGGACGCCACCCTGCGCCAGACCTTCGGCATCTCCACCGGCCTCCTGCTGTCTGGCTCGGGGGCGGCGCTGGTGCTGGCGCTCGCCATCCGCTTCCTGGCCATCCCGGTGGGCGGCATCGAGGCCGGCTTCGCCAAGCTCTCGCCCCATCTCGACATGGCTGCGCGCAGCCTCGGCGCGACGCGCGGGGCGACCGTCGCCCGCATCCATCTGCCGCTGCTGCGGCCGGCGCTCTCACCGCCGCGCTGCTGGTGTTCGTCGACGCCATGAAGGAACTGCCGGCCACCCTGCTGCTGCGGCCGCTGGGCCTGGAGACGCTGGCCACCCACATCTATGCCGAGGCGGCCCGCGGCACCTATGAGGACGGCGCCCTCGCCGCTCTTCTGATCGTCCTGGTGGGTCTCGGCCCGGTGATCCTGCTGGCGCGCCTGTCCGCCGCCGCGGCGCGCGCCAGCTCCGGCGCGCGCCCCCTCCCCGTCCGGTCCCCCGCGTCCCTGAGGACCGCCGGCGACCGGAGGTTCCGGAGGCCATCAAAGCGACACAGAGCCGGACAATCGTGCCGCCTCCTCCTGCCGTCGTCCGGGAGGCCCGCGCCGCTTCCCCGGCCCTGCGCCGCGCACGGCGCGACCCGTTCTGACCGATCGATGAGGCAATGCTGAAACTCGGCGCACCCACGCGACGCACCCTTCTGATGGCGTTTGGCACCTGCTGCGCCGTGGCGGCAGCAATCCTGATCGCGGCGTTCGCGCTGCCGCTCATGATCCCCGCCGAGGAGCTGCGCCGCGCCGCCACCCAGGCCATCACCGGCACCACCGGCCAGAAGGTGCGCATGTCCGGCGAGGCATCGCTGCGCCTGCTGCCCTATCCGCGCCTCAGCCTCGGCAAGGCCGAATTCCCGCTGCCGAAAGGCCAGTCGCTGGACGCCGAGAGCGTCGAGGCGCAGCTCCAGCTCTGGCCGCTCCTGTTCGGCAGCGTCGAGGTGTCGGACGTGACCCTCAACCGGCCGACCCTGATTCTCACCGGCGCCAGCGCCTTGCCCGCCATCGCGCTGGCGCCGCTGCTCGGCGACAAGGATCTGCCGGAGCTGCGCGTCGTGCGCGGAACCATCGCCCTGCGCGACGACGACGGCCTCACCCGGGAGCTGGTGAGCAACATTTCCGGCAGCCTCGACCGCATCCTCGACGGCAAGGGCATCGCCGTCGCCCTCGACTTCGCCTGGCGCGAGAAGACCATCTCCACCAAGCTGCTGATGGAGGATACGCCGGCCTTCATGGCCGGGCGGCCCACCGTGACCCGCGTGTCGCTGTCCGAGCGCGCCACCCGCGGCACCTTCCGCGGCGAGACGGCGCTGCTGCGCGAGGCCCTGGCCGCCGAGGGCAATCTCAGCCTCCAGACCGGATCTTTGCGCGAGGTCCTGGCGTGGCTCGGCCTCGACGCGCCCACCACGGGCGGCTTCGGCGCCTTCGGCCTCGCCGGCCAGCTGAAGGCCGACGGCCAGCAGATCGGGCTCTCCAAGGCGACGCTGGATCTCGACGGCAACCGCTCGGAGGGGGCGCTGCTGGTCAAGCTCGGCGGCGAGCGGCCGCTGATCCAGGGCACGCTGGCGGCCGACAGCCTGGATCTGACGCCCTATGGCCGCATCCGCTTCACCGATGCGGGCGGCCGGGAATGGGACCGGCGCACCATCGACCTCACCGCTTTGGAGCGGTTCGACCTCGATCTGCGCCTCTCGGCGGCGGCCGCCACCGCGGGAGACACCCGCATCTCCACCCTCGCCGCCAGCGCGGTTCTTTCGAGCGGCCGGCTCGCTCTGGCGCTGGGCCAGGCGAAGGTGTGGGACGGCCGCATCCGCGCCGCGGTGGTTCTCGCGCCACGCCCGGCGACGGTCGCCGGCGACCGGTCTGGCGCGGTGGTGCGCCTGGAGGCCGACTGCGCGGACGTCTCCTTGGAGCCGGCCCTGGATGACATCGCCGGCTTCCGCCGCCTGGAGGGCACCGGCGACATCACGCTCAATCTGGAAGGGGCGGGCCGCAGCATCCAGGACATCGCCCAGACCATCGCCGGCAGCTTCGCCATCTCCGGCGCCGATGGGGCGCTGATGGGCTTCGACGTGGCCCAGGTGCTGCACCGGATCGAGCGCCGTCCGCTCTCCGGCGGCGGCGACCCGCGGGGCGGGCGCACCGACTTCACGACGCTGGACGGCAAGATCACCATCGAAGGCGGCCGCGCCGACATCGAGAGCATGCGGCTCGAAGGCAAGCGGGTGCGCCTCTCGCTCGCCGGCACCGCCGGGATCGGCTCCCGCGACCTCGATCTCAAGGGCAAGGCGGCCCTCGTCGCGCCGGCCCAGGCGGCCGCGGACCAGGCGCCCGCCGACCTGCCCTTCGTGGTCCAGGGTCCGTGGGACAGCCCGCTGGTGATTGCCGACCCCCAGAGCCTGCTGCAGCGCTCGGGCGCGGCCCAGCCG
>NZ_JBNFNU010000499.1:0-2621 GCF_057364445.1 Xanthobacter sp. BG11Y11_SDJG | reverse complement strand
CGCCTTCTGGGCGAGGCGCGCGGCGCCGGACCGTGCTGCCGCGCTCTCGGCGTGCGCCTGCGACCCCGCCGCGGCCATGGCGGCAAGGAGGGCGCAGGCGAAAAGGCCAGTCCGCGGCATCATGACCAGGAGTCTCGCCGCATTCCGGTTGCGCAGAGGTAAAGGACGGGCGCCGCGGCCAAGCTTTTTTGCCGGCCGCGGGAGCGCTCAGGCCTCCATGCTCTCCAGCTCGGAAATCATGCTCTCGATCAGCGAAAGGCCGGTCTGCCAGAAGGCCGGGTCGCGGGCATCGAGGCCGAACGGCGCCAGCAGCTGCGAATGGTGCTTGGTGCCGCCCGCCGCCAGCATCTCCAGATACCGTTCCGCGAAGCCGTCGGACGCCTTCTCGTAGACCGCGTAGAGCGAGTTCACGAGGCAGTCGCCGAAAGCGTAGGCGTAGACGTAGAACGGCGAATGGATGAAGTGGGGGATGTAGGTCCAGAAGTTCTCATAGCCGGCGCTGAGGTGGATCGCCGGGCCGAGGCTCTCGGTCTGCACCTTCATCCAGATCTCGCCCAGGCGGTCGGAGGTCAGTTCGCCCGCGCGCCGCTCGGTGTGGACATGGCGCTCGAAGGTGTAGAAGGCGGTCTGGCGCACCACCGTGTTGATCATGTCCTCCACCTTCTGGGCCAGCATGATCTTGCGCGCCTGCGGCGTCTCGGCGGCGGCGAGCAGCCGGCGGAAGGTGAGCATCTCGCCGAACACCGAGGCGGTTTCCGCCAGCGTCAGCGGCGTCGGGGCCATGAGCGCGCCCTGGCGGCCGGCCAGCACCTGGTGCACGCCGTGGCCGAGTTCGTGGGCAAGCGTCATCACGTCCCGCGGCTTGCCCTGGTAGTTGAGCAGCACATAAGGGTGCGCGGAGGGCACGGTCGGGTGCGCGAACGCACCCGGCGACTTGCCGGGGCGCACCGGCGCGTCGATCCAGGACTTGTCGAAGAAGGTGCGGGCGATGTCCGCCATCTTCGGCGAGAAGGTGCCGTAGGCCTGGAGCACCGTGTCCCTGGCCTCGCCCCAGGCGATGTCGCGGGTCGCGACCTTTGGCAGAGGCGCATTGCGGTCCCAGAATTCCAGCCGCTCCTTGCCGAACCAGCGCGCCTTCAGCGCGTAATAGCGGTGCGACAGGCGCGGATAGGCGGCGGTGATGGCCGAGACCATGGCGTCCACCACCTCCTGCTCCACCCGGTTCGAGAGGTGGCGGGCGGAGGCGACGTCGGGAAAGCCGCGCCAGCGGTCGGAAATCTCCTTGTCCTTCGCCAGCGTGTTGGTGACGAGGGTGAACAGGCGCACGTTCTTGCCCAGCGTGTCGGCGATGGCGAGCCCGGCGGCCCGGCGCACCTCCTCCTTCGGGTCCTGCATCAGGTTCAGCGTCGGCTCGATGGCCAGTTCCTGGCCGTTCACCTGGAAGCGCAGCGAGGAGATGGTCTCGTCGAACAAGCGGCTCCAGGCGCTGCGCGAGGGGCTCGCCTTCTCGTGGAACAGCTGCTCGATCTTGTCGTCGAGCTGGAACGGCTTGTCCTTCCTGAGATCCTCGATCCAGGGCCGGTAGTGGCCGAGCGCCGGCACCGCCATGGCGGCTTCCAGCTTGTCGTCGTCCAGCCGGTTCAGTTCCAGCGTGAAGAACAGCAGATGCGTCGAGGCGTCGGTCAGGCGCTCCTGGATGTCGCCGTAGAACTTGGCGCGCGCCGGATCGGAGGTGTCGCCCGCATAGACCAGGCTGCCATAGGAGGCGATGCGGCCCATGAGGTCGTCGATCTCCTCGTAGCGCCGCACCGCGGCGGCGAGCGCCTCACCGGCGTCGGGGCCGTCGAGGATGGCGGCGAGCTTGCCCTTGTAGTCGGCCTCGAAGGCGAGGCAGACGGCATCCGATGTCTTCAGGTCCTCGGCGAGGGCGGGCGCGTCCATGCCGGCATAGAGGTCGGACAGGTTCCATTCCGGCAGGTCCTGCGCCACGGCGCTGGCGGCGAGAGCCGAGGCGGGGGCGGCGCGCGGCGCCTCGGACGCGGCGGGCGAGGGAAAGCCGGAAAAGGGAACGGACAGTGGGACCTCCGAAAAGCGGCGCTCTCATTGGGGCGCGGAGCCTGGGCTGAAATTGGGATGCGCGGCGGCCGATGCCAAGGGGAAACGCAAACGGCACGCCGGCGGATCGGAACACAAAACGGGCGGCGACGACGGGCAGGCGATTCGGCCTTCCAGGCGATCCGCAGCGCCGGATGGACGGATGCCGGACCGCAGACTCTGCCCAAACCGCACCGCGCCGCAAGGGGTCTCGCGGAAGCGCGGGCACCTTAGACTTCCCTTAACCCTCCCCGGCCAAGCTCGCGCGGTATCATCTGCCTTGCCTTCCAGCCCGGACGCCCATGACCTCCTCCCTGCTCCTCGTCGAGGACGATGCCGACGAGGCCCGCCGCCTCGCCGCGACCCTCGCGCATCTCGGCCACCGCACCAGCTGGGTGGGGGACGGCGACGCGGCGCTGGAGCGCCTGTCGCGCCAGCCGTTCGCCGCGGTTCTGCTCGATCTCGTGGTGCCCGGCCTCGACGGCATGGGCGTCCTGCGCGCGCTCGGCCGCCCGCGGCGACGCGAC
>NZ_JBNFNU010000498.1:0-2628 GCF_057364445.1 Xanthobacter sp. BG11Y11_SDJG | reverse complement strand
GCGGAAGGCGACGAAGAAGGCGTCGGCCACCGGGCCGGCGCCGAGCACCGCGGCGGTGGCGGCATCGCGCACGAAGCCGAGCACGCGCGAGCCGAGCGTGGCGGCGGAGACGAGCGAAGTGCGTGCGATGAGCGACATGAAGTCGCTATGCCGCGCTGCGCCCGTCCTGTCGATGGCGCGGGTGCATCGCGAAGGCCGAAACGGAAAAAGGCCGGCCCCTTCCGGGACCGGCCCTTCCCCCCGCAACGGGTCGGCGGATCAGAACTTGTAGTTGATGCCGATCTTGCCGGTCTGGGCGCTCACGCCCGCGTCGGCGCCGATATTGTCGTAATATTTCGAGCCGAGATCGGTGTAGAGATACTCGGCCTTGGCGGTCCAATGGTCGGTCAGCGCGTATTCGATGCCGGCGCCGGCCGTCCAGCCCACATGGGTCTGCGACTGGCTCCAGCCCAAAGTGTCGACCGAATTGTTGCCGTAGGCGACGCCGCCGGTGACATAAGGCAGCACCCGCCCGAAGGCATAGCCGACGCGCCCGCGCACGGTGCCCAGCATGTCGAGGCTGCTGGAGAGGCCGCCGGTGGAGCCGGAGATGTCGCCGCCCTGGAGGTCGGCCTCGATGCCGGCGACGATATTGTTCGCGAACTGGTAGTTGAAGCCGATCTGGCCGCCCGCGGACCAGCCGGAGGGATTGATATCGGCGAGCTCGAGCGCGTCCTTGCCGCTGCCCCAGCCATAGCCGGCATTGCCGCCGATATAGAAGCCGGTCCATGAGAAGACCGGCGCGGGCACCACCACCGGTGCCTTCGTGACGGCCGCCGGCGCGCGGCCGAGGTCGGCCGAAAGGACCGGACCCGCCGAAACCGCCGAAAGCACCGCCCCCGCGAGCACGATACGCTTCATGACCCACCTCTTCCTCGATCGGCAGGCAAGCTGGCAGGCCGAACCGGCCATGCGATGGCCGGCCAAGGGCGAAGCCGTGGCGGGGCGATGACGGCGCTCACGAGCGCGTGTGCGGACGCTGCGGAAAACAAAAGGGCTCCCGGCGGTGCCGGGAGCCCTGAAGGTCGAGGACCGTGGGGTCGATCAGAACTTGTAGTTCACGCCGGCCTTGAGGACGCTCATGTCGAAGTTGGTCTTCACCGTGTCGCCGTTCAGGTAGGTGAAGCTGTCGCCGTCGAAGGAGAGGTACTGATACTCGCCCTTGACGGTCCAGTTGTTGGTGATGGCGTATTCGAGACCGCCACCGATGGTCCAGCCCCAGTGGGTGCTGTCCGCGGTCCAGCCGAACGGGCCGGTGTAGGAGGTGTTGGCCCAGGCCGCGCCGCCGGTGATGTACGGCAGGAACCGGTCGAAGGCGTAGCCCATGCGGGCGCGGATGGTGCCGTAGGTGTCGAGGCTCTGGGAGGCGAAGGCGCCGCCCACCGGGCCGCCGATCAGCAGGTTGTTCGAGCCGATGTCGGCGAACTGCAGGTCGGCTTCGAGGCCGAGCACCACGTTGTTCGCGAACTGGTAGTTGAAGCCGGCCTGCAGACCGCCGGTGAAGCCGTCGGCATTGCCGAGGTCGTAGGAGAAGGTCGGGCCGAGGAACGGGGTGTAGTCGAGCGAGCTGTTGCCCCACGCATAGCCCACGTTGCCGCCGATGTAGAAGCCGGTCCACGAGAACATCTGCACCGGGACCACCGCCGCCTTCACCGGATAGCGGTTCGCGAGATCCGCGGCCGAAGCCGAGGCCGCCATCAGCGCGAGAGCGGAAACTCCGAGAAGGGTACGCTTGAACATGACAGTTACCTTCTTGTTGGTGTCGGCCCGCCCCGCAAAGGCGACCCCGACGATGGTGCAATAACTAACCAGATCAGCCCCCCGCGTCTGTAGCCGGAGCGCCACACCCGAAAAAATAAAAACACGGCGCGTCTGTGGCGATTATTTAACGCGGAGTAACCATGCTTGCCCCATTGCGACCACAATACGAAAAAATCTCTGAATATTGTCTTACTGTGGGAACTTTTTCGCGCGCACGAACAATCGCAGCCCTGCAACTTCAGGGGGCACACACAGTAGAGCTGGCGCTTTACTTGCCGCTCGGGAAGCGTTGAAAAGGCTCAGGTGCGCGCGCCGCGCCCCGCGATCGGCCACACCGCTTCCACCCTCTCGCCCCTGACGGCGACGAGCGCGTCGTAAAGCGCCACGGTGGGGTCGCAGTGGGATGGGACCAGGAGCAACGCCGTGCCGAGCGCCGGGGCCCGCGCCGGGTCCGTGGCCTCGATGCGTCCCTGTTCGTCGCTCGCCTTGGTGAACGAAAGGTCACTGCGGCCCGCCACTTCGGGCATGCCGCAATCGAGATTCAGCGCCTTGGCGCCCGCATCCACATAGCTGACCCCGTCCGGCCGGGCGCGCAGCACGGCGGTGCGCACGAACAGGCTCTGGGCGAACGGGCGATAGGGTCCGCCGTCGCGGTCGCGGTTGCGGGCATAGTCCGTGTCCATGAACACGTAGGATCCGGGTTGGATCTCGTTGAGCACGCCGGCCCCCGCATCGTCGCGAAAGCTGCCGGTGCCGCCGCCGGTGAGGAGCGGGCACGCCAAGCCATCCGCCTCAAGGACACGGCGGGCGCGCGCCGCGCGCGCGCGG
>NZ_JBNFNU010000497.1:0-2637 GCF_057364445.1 Xanthobacter sp. BG11Y11_SDJG | reverse complement strand
CGCCGGCTCCCGGCCCGCAGTTCCGGCGCCCCGGTGCGGCGGCCGCGTCATCGCCGGCTACGGGCCGAAGCCCGGCGGCACCCACAATGACGGCGTGAACTTCGCCGTGCCGGAGGGCACCGCCATCCGCGCCGCCGAGGACGGCACCGTCGCCTATGCCGGCAACGAGTTGAAGGGCTTCGGCAATCTCGTGCTCATCAAGCATGCGGACGGCTATGTCACCGCCTATGCCCATGCCAGCGAGATCGAGGTGAAGCGCGGCGATCAGGTGCGCCGCGGCCAGGTGATCGCCAAAGCCGGCCAGAGCGGCAACGTCTCGACGCCGCAGCTGCACTTCGAGATCCGCAAGGGCAACCAGCCGGTGGACCCGAGCCGCTACGTGGCGGGCCTCTGATCCCCGCATCGGCTTGCAGGCACAGCATCCAGGACGGCCGGGCTCGCCCGGCCGTTTGCTTTGTCCGGCCTGATGCCGCGCCGTCCGCGGCTTGACGGGGCGCAAGGCCGCTTATAGGGGCAAGCCATGACCGTCCGCGCCTTCATCTCCGGTTGCGCCGGAACCCGCCTGTCGCCCGACGAGCGCGCCTTCTTCGCGGAGAGCGCGCCGTGGGGCTTCATCCTGTTCGCCCGCAATGTGGAGGACCCGGCGCAGGTGCGCGCCCTGGTGGACGATCTGCGCGCGGCGGTGGGCCGGAACGCGCCGGTGCTGATCGACCAGGAGGGTGGCCGCGTGCAGCGCTTGCGCCCGCCTCACTGGGCGGACGACCCGCCGGCCGAGCCGTTCGGCGTGCTCTACGACCGCGATCCGGACGCGGCGCTGAAGGCGGTGCGCCTCAATTCGCGCGCCATCGCGGGCGACCTTTCGGCGCTTGGCATCGACGTGGACTGCCTGCCGGTGGCGGACCTGCGCCATCCGGACGGCCACGGCATCATCGGCAACCGCGCCTATGGCGAGACGCCGGCGAAGGTGGCGGCGCTCGCCCGCGCCGCCTCCGAGGGGCTTCTGGACGGCGGCGTGCTGCCTGTGGTGAAGCACATTCCCGGCCACGGCCGCGCGCCCGCCGACAGCCACGAGCGCCTGCCGGTGGTGGAGGCGCCGCGCGCGGTGCTGGAGCGCGAGGACTTCGCCGCCTTTCGCGCGCTCGCGGACCTGCCGCTCGGCATGACCGCCCACGTGGTCTACCGCGCGATCGATCCCGAGCGGCCAGCCACCACCTCGCCGGTGATGATCGCCGACGTGATCCGCCGCGACATCGGCTTTTCCGGCCTGCTCATGAGCGATGACCTCTCCATGGGGGCGCTCGCGGGCAGCCTCGCCGAGCGGGGCCACGCGTCCATCGCCGCGGGCTGCGACATGCTGCTCCACTGCAACGGCCGGCTGGAGGAGATGAGCGAAGTGGCCGCCGTCGCCCCCGAACTCGGCGGCCTCGCCGCCGCGCGGGCGGACCGCGCCCTGGCGCTGCGCCGAAAGGCCGAGCCGGCGGATGTTGCGGCCCTGCGCGCCGAGGTGCAGCATCTCCTCTCCAGGGAGGCGTGATCGAAATGGCCGTCGACGCGGCGCCGAGCTTTGCCGAGGACGACCTGCCCAAAGGCGGGGAGGGCGCCTTCGTGGTGGACATCGACGGCTTCGAGGGGCCGCTCGATCTCCTGCTCGCGCTCGCCCGCACCCAGAAGGTGGACCTCACCCGCATCTCCATCCTGGCGCTGGCGGACCAGTATCTTGCCTTCATCGAGCAGGCGCGGCGCGGGCGCCTCGAACTCGCCGCCGACTATCTGGTGATGGCGGCCTGGCTCGCTTACCTGAAGTCCCGCCTGCTGCTGCCGGCGCCGCCCAAGGAGGACGGCCCGAGCGCGCAGGAACTGGCCGACGCCTTCGCCCGGCGCCTGCGGCACCTGGAGCGCATCCGCAAGGCGGCGCAGGACCTCATGGAGCGCCCGCAGATGGGCCGCGACATGCTGCCCCGGGCGCTGCCGGACCCGCGCGATGTGCCCAAGGGGCCGGTGACCTACACCGCCACGCTCTATGACCTGCTCTCCGCTTATGCCCGCCAGCGACAGGTGAAGGCGCTCTCCCACGTCACGCTCAAGACCCGCGCGGTCTGGTCGCTGGCGGAGGCGCGCGAGCGGCTGGAGCGGCTTCTGGGCGGCGGCGTTTCGGACTGGATGCGGCTTGACCAGTTCCTCATCGACTATGTGGCCGAGCCCAGCCAGCGCGCCACCGCGCTCGCCTCCAGCTTCTCGGCGAGCCTGGAGATGGTGCGTGAAGGCATGCTGGACATCCGCCAGGATGCGCCCTTCGCGCCGTTGTGGCTGCGGCCGCACCGCGCCGACGCCGAGCCGGCCGGGGAGGGCGCATGAACAAGGCCGCACCGCGGATCGACCTGTTCGACGTCCGCCCGGACGACGAGCGCGCCGTCGCCTTCGTCCGCGACCTGCGCACCATCGAGGCGCTGCTGTTCACCTCCTCCCTGCCGCTGGATGCGCAGGCGCTCGCGGCCCACCTGCCGAAGGAGGCGGACATCGGCGCGCTGATGGACGCACTCCAGGCGGACTATGCCCGGCGCGGCGTCAACCTCGTGAAGGCGGCCGGCGGCTGGATGCTGCGCACGGCGCCGGACCTTGCCGCCGTGGTGGCGGCGC
>NZ_JBNFNU010000496.1:0-2643 GCF_057364445.1 Xanthobacter sp. BG11Y11_SDJG | reverse complement strand
GGCGGGCGAGCCGCGCACCTCCAGCGGCGCGTCGCCGCCCGAGAGCGTCACCTGCGCGCCCTGGGCGCGCCGCGCCTGGCATTCCGCGCGGGCGATCCGGGCGAGGTCCACCACCTCGTCGGAGGCGGCGGAGAACGAGGCGCGCGCGAAGGCGAGCGCGTCCTCCACGAGAGCACGCATGTCATCGAGATCGGCGCGGGCCTTCTCCACCTGCGGTCCCTCCGGCAGCAGTTCCAGCCGCAGCCGCAGGCGGGTGAGATAGGTGCGCAGATCGTGGCTGATGGCGCCGAGGACCAGCGTGCGCGTGCGCACCAGGTCGGCGATGCGGGCCTGCATGGCGTTGACGGCGCCAATCACCGCGCGCACGTCCGGCGCGCCGCGCTCGCGCACGGTCTGCGGCTCCAGTGCGGCGCCGAACCGGCCCACCGCGGCGGCAAGGTCGGAGAGCGGCCGCGTCTCGCGCCGCACGGCGACCAGCGCGGCGATGGCCACCAGCAGACCGAGGATGCCGGCCAGGAGCCCCACCGGCAGGCCCATCAGCCGCACCGTGAGATCGCCGCCCGCCGTCACCTCCAGGTAGCGACCGTCGGCCAGCTGAACCACGGCCAGCAGGCGGGCGCCCACCAGTTCCCGCAGCCGCTGCACCGGCCGGTCGCCGCGGCGCTCGCCAGCGATGAGCGTGAGCGCCACAGCCCGGTCCGGTGCCAGTTCGGCCAGCGTCCGCAGCCGCCGCACCGCGGGGCGCAGCAGCCGCGGCGTCGTGATGTCGCGCGATCGACGATGCGCGGCACGAAGCCGGGGATTGGCGCTCGCGGCCAGAGCCAGCGCCTGCTCCCGGGGGCCGAAGGCATCCATCAACTTGGCGAGAGCGGCGATCTGCCCCAGAAGCGGCGTGAACGGGGGAGAGCCGGCCGTCTGGCGGCGCTCCGCCACGTAGGCCGCCACCATGAGGAGCTGCACGGCGATGAGCGCCGCCATGACGATGAGCGCGATGCGTGCAGCGATGCCGAAGCGCGGCATGGCCGCTCAGAGGGCGCGGACATCGGCGGCGAACAGATAGCCGCCGTTGCGCACGGTCTTGATGAGCTGGGCCGCCTCGGGGTCCGCCGAGGCGAGCTTGCGCCTCAGGCGGCTCACCGAGACGTCGATGGTGCGGTCGAACGGATCGGCGGTGCGCCCGCGCGTCCAGTCGAGCAGCTGGTCGCGGCTCAGCACGCGCTTCGGCCGCTCGACAAAGCAGGTCAGCAGCTCGAACTCGGCCGACGTCAGCTCCAGCGGCGCGCCGCCAGGCGCGGCGAGGCTGCGGGCATCGAGGTCGGCCACGAAGGCGGCGAAGCTGAGCCGGCGCGCGGGCGCGCCAATCCGGCCTCGGCGCGGCGCAGCACGGCGCGGATGCGCGCCAGCAGTTCGCGGGGATTGAAGGGCTTGGGAAGGTAGTCGTCGGCGCCCATCTCCAGGCCGAGGATGCGGTCGATCTCCTCGCCCTTCGCGGTGAGCATGAGGATGGGCAGCCCGCCTCTGGCCCTGAGCCGCCGGCAGATGGACAGACCGTCCTCGCCGGGCAGCATCAGGTCGAGCACCACAAGGTCCGGGCGCGCGGTGGCGATGATGCGGTCCATGGCCGGCCCGTCCGCGGCGGCCAGGACATCAAAGCCTTCGCGCGCCAGGAAGTCCGACAGGAGCGCGCGGATCTCGCGGTCGTCCTCGACAATGAGCAGGGTGCGTTGTGCCATGCGCGCAACGTTAGGGCGGGGCGCACGCCGGCGGCAATGGCGCCGGCTCCCGGCGTTACAAAAACGTTACGCCGCCGCCTCCGGCTGCAATGCCGGTGCAAAGCGCCGCCGCGAGGATGCCCGCATATCGGATGGGCGGATCGGACGTCTCCGGTGCGCGCCATCATGGAGGCCAGACCATGAAGCTGTCGATCTGTCTTGCCCTCGTGGGGCTCTTCAGCGTCGCCGCCGCGACCGAGGCGGCGGCCTGGACGCGCTCCGGAACCGTCACCACGCCACGCGGCACCTATTCCGGCAGCGCTTCGGGCGGCTGCGCGGCGGGGGTGTGTTCGCGGACCGCCGCCGTCACCGGGCCTTACGGAAACACCGTATCGCGCTCCGGCAGCGTGGCGCGCACCGGCTATCCCTCCTATATGTACTCGCGCACGACCACGGGGCCGTATGGCCGGTCCGTGACGCGGTCCGGCTCGGTGGTGGTCTATCCCTGACCACCGCCATGCGGACGCCGGGTCGTGGCGACGCCGCCCCATTGCCCTGGTCCGGCGTCCGCGCCTCTCGACAAGATGGAGATCCCATGACCCTGAAGCAGATTCTTCCCCTCGCCGCGGCGCTCGCGCTCCTCGCCTCCCCCGCTTTGGCGCAGAACGATGCGCTCAGGACCGCGTGCGGCAACGATGTGAAGACCCTGTGCGCAGGCGTTCAGCCCGGTGCAGGCCGCATCGCCAAGTGCCTCACCGAACAGAGCAGCAAGGTCTCGGCCCAGTGCAAGGCCGCCATGGCCGCGGCCGCGCGGCCGGCCGCTGCGACTGCGCCCAAGGAACTGAGGGCGGTCGCGGCGGCAATCCGCCGCATGCATGATGCGCATGGACGCGCCGCCGGATCGCGGCGCGTCCGTCCTCTCTTTTGAATC
>NZ_JBNFNU010000495.1:0-2653 GCF_057364445.1 Xanthobacter sp. BG11Y11_SDJG | reverse complement strand
CCCTCCCATCGCCCCTCAGACCACGGTCGGTGGTGACGCCTGCGACCGCGGCGCAAGGCGCGAGGCCGGCCAAGCGAGCGCCAGCATGGAGGCGCCGGCGATCAGGAACACCGCCTCGGCACCGACGTGCTCCGCCACGGCCGCCATCGCCACGGCGCCCACGGCCTGGCCGATGAAGAACGAGCTGGCAAACAGGGCGACGCCGGAGCCCCGTGCCTCGGGCGCGAGTTCCGTCGCCAGCAGCTGGAGCATGTTGTGGATCATGTAGAAGCCGAATCCCGACACCGCGAAGGCGGCTGCCGCCATGCCGAGACTGGGAACCAAGGCGGCGGCGATGAAGAACAGGCCCACGGCCACCGCCCCCATGCCGATCACGCCCTTGATGCCGAGGCGCCGGACCAGTCCCCCCACGCTCAATGAATAGCAGGCCCCGCCGAGCGCGAAGGCGCCGATCACCAGGCCGGCCTCGATCGCATCGCCGAGCCGGTGCGCCACCATCAGTGCGGCCACCAGCGGGAAGATGCCGAAGGTGAAGGCGCCTTCCACGGCCGCCACCGAGAACAGCTTGAGCGACAGCGGGTTGCGCAGGACGAGCCGGTAGCGCGCGAGCGCGGAGGAAAAGGAGAGCGGCTCGCGCGCCCGCTGCTCCGACATGAAGATCAGGCAGCCGACATAGCCGAGGGCCGACACCGCACAGGCGGTCCAGAACACCTGCCGCCAGCCCAGCCATTCGGCGATGAAGCCGGACGCGGTGGAGCCCATGAGCTGGCCGAGGATGAGGGCGAGCAGCACGCGGCTCAGCGCCACCGGCCGCTCGGCGAAGCTGGCGCGATCGCCCACCATGGCCAGCACCACCGGGATGATGCCGCCGGCGAAGGCGCCGGACACGATGCGGGCGACGAACAGGACCTCGTGGCTCGGCGCCAGCGCCGAGGCCGCCAGGCCCAGCGACAGGATGGCCAGATTGATGCGCACCAGGCGCACCTTGCCGAACGCATCGCCGATCGGCCCGAACACCAGCTGCATGGATGCGTAGGCGAGCGTGAACACCGAGGCCAGCGTCGCCACCTGCTGCAGGGTGATGCTCAGGTCCGCGGCCACCTGGTTGACCATGGGGTCGATGGCACGCATGGAGAACGCGCTCGCAAAGGTGGCGACGCCCAGGACGTAGAGATAGTTCATGTGAGCCGTGGGATGATCGCGGGAAGCGGGCGCGCGGACGGCGCGAGGGTGGTTTAGGGGTGGAGTTCGCGGGCCGCGAGGTCAAGCGGATGGCTGCATGGCTCATCGCCCAGACATCGCGCAAACGCATGGCTGCATCTAACCATTGACACGGCGCACAATATTTCTATGTTGCTATGCGTCGTCCGAGATATGTCGAATCCAAGCGCGCCGTCCGACGACCACTCGTCTGAGCCCGTACGGCACGGGACGTTCGATCGCGGCGCGCTGCCGCATCCAAAAGATGCAATGTCATTTTCCGAACTCGGCCTGAGCGAGAAGGTTCTCGCGGCCGTCGCAGACACCGGCTATACGCAGCCGACCCCCATCCAGGCTCAGGCCATTCCCCACGTTCTTGCGCGCCGCGACGTTCTCGGCCTTGCGCAGACCGGTACGGGCAAGACCGCCGCCTTCACCCTGCCCATGCTCACCCTCCTGGAGCACGGCCGGGCGCGTGCGCGGATGCCGCGCACGCTGATCCTTGAGCCCACCCGCGAGCTGGCCGCGCAGGTGGAGGAGAATTTCGTCCGCTACGGCAAGAACCACAAGGTGAACGTCGCTTTGCTGATCGGCGGCGTTTCCTTCGGCGACCAGGATTCCAAGCTCGTGCGGGGCGTCGACGTCCTGATCGCGACGCCGGGCCGCCTGCTCGACCATGTGGAGCGCGGCCGACTGCTGCTCTCCGGCATTGAGATCCTCGTCATCGACGAGGCCGACCGCATGCTGGACATGGGCTTCATCCCGGACATCGAGCGCATCTGCAAGCTCGTGCCCTTCACCCGGCAGACGCTGTTCTTCTCGGCCACCATGCCGCCGGAGATCCAGCGCCTGGTCTCGCAATTCCTGTCGAACCCGGTCCGGGTCGAGGTGTCGAAGCCCGCTTCCACCGCCACGACCGTCACCCAGATGCTCGTCGCCTCGCCGAGCGAGGACTTCGAGAAGCGCGACGTGCTGCGCGAGCTGATCCGCCAGTGCGAGGGCTTGCAGAACGGCATCATCTTCTGCAATCGCAAGCGCGACGTGGCGGTGCTGCATCGCTCGCTGCAGAAGCACGGCTTCAATGCCGTGGCGCTGCACGGCGACATGGACCAGCACGCGCGCATCAAGGCGCTGGACCAGTTCCGGGCCGGCGAGGCGACGCTTCTGGTGGCCTCCGACGTAGCCGCCCGCGGCCTCGACATTCCGGCGGTCAGCCACGTCTTCAACTACGACGTCCCGCACCATGCGGAGGACTATGTCCACCGCATCGGCCGCACCGGCCGCGCCGGGCGCTCGGGTACGGCCTATTCCATCGTCACCCATGCGGATTCCAAATCGCTGGCGGCGATCGAGAAGCTGATCGGCAATGGCGTGCCCTGGCACGGCGAGCCGCTCGGCGAAGCGCCGCCGCGTGAGCGCCGCGAACGCCGGGACGGCGGCCGCGAGGACGGCC
>NZ_JBNFNU010000494.1:0-2669 GCF_057364445.1 Xanthobacter sp. BG11Y11_SDJG | reverse complement strand
CGCCCGCCCCGGCCTGCCGCCCTGGCGTGCCGCCGGCGCCGCCCGCTACCCTCAATTGCCCGAGACGCGGGTGTCGTGCCAGTCTCTGCACGCAGAGCGCGCCATTGCGCGCTGTCCCCGGGAGGCGGGCGGCGGCGCAGCGCCGTCAGCGTGCGGTTCCCTTAAGTTTTTGCGTTGACAATCCCATGGCAGTGGCTCGAAACGCACCGACTCGGCTAGACTTCCATCATGTATGCGCTGAAGCACCGCCCGCCGCTCCAGGATACGCCCATCGAGGCCGCCACCAAGCGCCTCAATGCGGCCCTCGACGCGCTCGCCGATGCGCTGGAGCGCCGGCGCGACATGGACCGGCACCAGGAGGCGCTGCTCGCGCAGCTCCATGCTCTGGGCAATGACCGGGCGCGCCTCGCCGCCGAACTGGATCTGTCGCAGAGCCAGGTGGAGGAGGTGGGCCAGGTGAGCCGCGAGGTCATGCGCCGCCTGGACGTCGCCATGGGCACCATCCGCGACGTGCTCGCGACCCACGGCGGATAGGGGCATGCCGCACGTCTCCGTCACCATCGCCGGGCGCCACTACCGGATGGCGTGCGATGCGGGGCAGGAGGAGCACCTGATGCGGCTCGCGCGCGACATCGACAGCCGCATCCTCGATCTGCGCGGCGCCTTCGGCGAGATCGGCGACCAGCGCCTGGTCGTGATGGCCGCCATCACCATCGCCGACGAGCTGGCCGAGGCGCGCGCGCGCATCCGGGCGCTGGAGAGCGACATCGAGAGCCAGCGCGACGCCCGCGCCTCCGCCATCGCCCGCATCGAGGCGAGCGAGGAGGAGGTGGCGCGCACCATCGAGGAGGTGGCCGAGCGCATTGAGCGCCTGACCGCCGACCTCACCCCGCGCGAGAAGGGCAACGTGGGCATGGGCTGAGGCGGGCGTCCCCGCGGCTCAGGAACCGCCGCTCAGGGATAGAGCCGCGTGCGCACCCACGTCTCGTCCTCGCCCCCGCGCCGGAACACCACGCGGTCGTGCAGGCGGAACGGGCGGTCGTGCCAGAACTCGATCGCCACCGGCACGATGCGGAAGCCGGTCCAGTGCGGCGGGCGCGGCACCGTGCCGAGGCCGTAGCGCGCGGTTGTCGCCGCCACCACCGCTTCCAGCGCGAATCGCCCCTCCAGCGGACGCGACTGCTGGCTGGCCCAGGCGCCGATCTGCGACAGCCGCGGGCGGGTGGCGAAATAGGCGTCGGCCTCCTCGGCGCTCACCTCTTCCACCGCGCCGCGCACCCGCACCTGCCGGCGCAGCGACTTCCAGTGGAACACCAAGGCCGCCTTCGGCACCGCCGCCAGTTCCCGCCCCTTGGCGCTCTCGGTGTTGGTGAAGAAGACGAAGCCGCGCGCGTCCAGTCCCTTCAGCAGCACCATGCGGGCGTCGGGCAGCCCGGTCTCGTCCACGGTGGCGAGGGTCATGGCGTTGGGGTCGTTCGGCTCCGACTTGGTGGCGTCGTCCAGCCATTCGGAAAACAGCCGAAAGGGCTCGCCCGCCTCGGTAAAATCACCGGATGTTAAGGGGTTGTGGGCTTCCATGGTCTCGCTTGTCGTCATGTGGGAGCCCTTCGTGCCGTCCTTTGCCGCAACCGGCCCCCTCAAGAGCCGGCAGGTATCCCATCATAGAAGCGCGCCGCCGCCGCGCGAAGCCCTCCCGCGCGGGGGCGGCCTCTGCATCGCCGCGCTGCTTTGCCTCGCCTTCGCCGCGGCGGGGTGCTCCACGGTCGGCACGGCGGACGACCAGCTCATCACCGGCTCGGTGCGCCCGCACGTGACCCCGGTGTCGGCGCCGCTGCCGCAGGGCGCGGCGCCCAAGGGCATCGCCGATGCCGATTGGGTGGAGGCCAAGGCGGCGCTCGACCAGGCGCTGAGCTCGCGCGAGAAGGACCCCTCAATCCCCTGGGAGAACAAGGCGAGCGGCGCCAGCGGCACCGCCACCCCCATCGGTCCCGAGCGCGCCGGCTGCCGCGATTTCATGATCTCGGTGGTGGACGCGAAGGCGGGCGACCGCTGGGTCCAGGGCGAGGCCTGCCGCGCCCGCTCCGGCTTCGTGCTGAACCAGGTGCGAATTCTGGGGCGCGCCTGACCTTCGCCGTTGCATTTCAAGCCCTGCCTCCCACATGTTTGATGCGGCTGGCCGCTCGAGTGCCGGCCGGCGAGGTGAGACTTCATGCGTGATCCCTACGACGTCCTCGGCGTGTCGAAGAGCGCCGACGAGGCCGAGATCAAGCGTGCCTACAGGCGGCTTGCGAAGAAGCTGCATCCGGACGCGAACAAGGACGACCCGAAGGCCCAGGACAAGTTCGCGGAGCTGAACACGGCCCACGAGATCCTGGAGGACAAGGAGAAGCGCGGCCAGTACGACCGCGGCGAGATCGACGCCGAGGGCAAGCCCCGAGCGCCCGAGTTCGCCGGCTTCGGCGGCGGGCGCGGTCCGGGCGGCGGTCCCGGCGGCTTCTCCGGCTTCGACGGCGACACCATCTTCGAGAGCTTCTCCTTCGGCCCCGAGGGCACCTCCGGCGCACCCTAGGCGCGGTTCCGCCGCGAGGGAATGGGAAACAATGTTCCTAATTCGTTCTTGCCTCATCTGGCGTGCTCCGCTAGCCTTCCGCAATCAGGGGCTTCAGGGG
>NZ_JBNFNU010000493.1:0-2690 GCF_057364445.1 Xanthobacter sp. BG11Y11_SDJG | reverse complement strand
CCTTGCCGGTGGCCGCCCGGGGTGGCCAGATTGCCGGCGCCCTCGTCGCCCAGCTTTCCCTCGATTATGCCGACGCGCTGCGCCGCGACCTTCTGGACGGGCCGGGCGCTGTCCCCGCACAGATCTGGCTGCTCGCCCGCGACGGGCGGATGCTGCTCGGCCCGAAGCCGGAGAGCCGGCCGTTCGACGCCGCGCAGATCGCCCATTTCCTGGCGGCCAAGTTCGGCACCATCGTGGACGGCCCCGGCGCCGATGGCACCCTCACCGGATTCGCGGTGGCCGATGGCGATGACCGCGCCCCCTTCATCGACTGGATCGTCATTGCCCGCCAGCCGGCACGTTCCGCCTTCGGCGAGGCCTGGCGGCTCGCCGGCAGCATCCTCGCGGTGGGGCTCGCGGTCCTCCTGCTCGCACTCGCGATCGCCACGGTGCTGGCGCGGCGCATCGCCTGGCCGCTGGTGAACCTCGCCGACCGGGCGGATGCGATCGGCCGAACCGCGCGCTCCGAGATGCTGCCGCGCCAGCATGGCAGCCGCGAGATCGTGCGCCTGTCCGGCGCGCTGCGCGCGCTGTTGCGCCGCGTCGGCGCCGCCGAGGCGCGCGTCAGCCTCCAGAGCGCCCAGTACGCCAAGGACATGGGCGACCTGCGCCGCATAGCCGAGACCGATGCCCTCACCGGATTGCTCAACCGGCACGCCTTCCAGCGCGAGGCGGCCCTCGCCCTCGCGGGCACGCGGACCAGCGATTCGGTGGGCTTGCTGATGGTGGACATCGACCACTTCAAGCGCGTGAACGACACGCACGGCCACCAAGCGGGGGACCAGGTGCTCGCGGCGGTGAGCGCGGCCATCGCGGAGGTGGTGCGCGGCGCCGACCGGGCGGCTCGCATCGGCGGGGAGGAGTTCGTGGTCCTCACCCGCGACGTGGATGCCGCCGGCCTCGTCGCCCTCGCCGAGCGCCTGCGGGCCGCCATCGGCCAGCGCCAGATCAACGTGGGCGCCGCGCGCATCCAGGTGACGGCCAGCATCGGCGCCACGCTGGCGGCGCCCGAGGACCGCGACATCAGCGACGTGATGGAGCGCGCCGATCAGGCGCTCTATGCCGCCAAAAGGTCGGGCCGCGACCGCGTCGCTTCCGCCGTCTGCCCGGGCGGCTCAGGGCCTGAGCCCGTCCACGCCGATGCTCTGCGGCAGCACGAACGGGCCGGCCGGAACGGCGCCGACCCGCACCCTGACGCCGAAGGCCCGCGCCAGCACGTCATCGGTGACGACCGCGTCCGGCGGCCCCTCCGCCACCACGCGCCCGGCCGCCAGCACCACCATGCGGTCCGCCACCATGGCGGCGAGGTTCAGGTCGTGCAGCACCGCCAGCACGCCGCCGCCCGCCCGCGCATGCTCGCGCGCCAAAGCCAGCACCGTGAGCTGGTGGCCGAGGTCGAGGCTCGACGTGGGCTCGTCGAGGAACAGGAATGCGGGCGCGCCGCGCCATCGGGGTAAGCGCGGCGCGCGCAATCGATCTGCGCCAGCACGCGGGCGAGCTGCACCCGCTGGCGCTCGCCGCCCGACAGGCTGTCGTAGCGCCGGCCGCCGAAGCCCGGCAGGTCCACCCGCTGGAGCAGGCGGGCGACGTGAGCGGCGCGGTCCGGCGCCTGCGTGCCGATGAGGCCGATGGCGATCACCTCCTCCACCGTGAAGGGGAAGGCCACCTCCGCCGCCTGCGGCAGCACCGCCCGGCGGAAGGCGAGATCGCGCGGCGGCATGGCATGGATGTCGGCGCCGTCGAGCGTGACGCGGCCCGCGGCCAGGCGCATCTCGCCCGTGAGCGCCTTCAATAGGGTCGACTTTCCGGCTCCGTTCGGCCCCACGAGGATGGTGACGGTGCCGGGCAGGACGTCGAGGTCGACATCGCTGACGAGCCGCTTGCCGCGGATCGCGACGCTGACGCCGCGCGCGCGAGACCGGATGCGTTTCTCATCGCTGCTAGCCCGCGAACGCGCGGCGGCCCATGAGCAGCCACAGGAAGAAGGGGGCGCCGATGAGCGCGGTGACGACGCCGAGCGGCAGTTCGGCCGGCATGGCGATCATGCGGGCGAGGATATCGGCGCCAAGCACCACCGCCGCGCCGAGCAGCGCCGAGGCCGGCAGCAGCGCGCGGTGCCCCGGTCCGATCACGAGCCGCGCCAGGTGGGGCACCATGAGGCCGATGAAGGCGACGACGCCTGCCGCGGCCACCGCCGCGCCGACGCCTGCCGCCACCGCCACCACGCAGATGCGCTTCAGCCGGTTGACGTCGATGCCCACGTGGAAGGCCTCCGCCTCGCCCAGCGCCATGGCGTCCAGCCCGCGCGCGAGGAAGGGCGTGAGCGCCACGAGCGCGACCACGAAGGGCGCCGTGAGCGCGGCCTTCAGCCAGGTGGCGCCGCCGAGGCTGCCCAGGGTCCAGAACAGGAATTCGCGGGTCTGCTGCTCGCTGGCCATGAACACCAGCACGCCGGTGCCGGCGCTCGCCAGCGCGCCGAGCGCGAGGCCGGCGAACAGCAGCGTCGCCACCGAGGTCTGTCCGCCTCGGGTGGCAAGGCGGGCGATGAGAAGCGTGGTCAGGAGGCCGCCGGTGAAGGCCGCGAGCGACAGGCCGAGCCCCTGGAGCCCGAGCGGCAGCAGGGGGCGAGCGCACCGCCGAACACCACCCAG
>NZ_JBNFNU010000492.1:0-2693 GCF_057364445.1 Xanthobacter sp. BG11Y11_SDJG | reverse complement strand
CCTCGCGCGCGCTCGCCGCGCGCCGGCGCACCATCTCCTCCACCCCGCTCGCATAGCCGGCGGCGGCCGGAGGTCCGGCATCGTCGTAGGAGGTGAGCACGGTGACGCCCAGCACCTTCAGCGCGCTGCCCGCCGCCCCCTTGGCGGCGGCCGTCAGCGTCTGCGGGTAGGCGTGGACCGTCAGAAGGCTGACGCCGCGCTCGGCGGCGGCGGCGGTGGCCTTCTCGACCGTATGGCCGATGTCGTGGAGCTTGAGGTCCAGGAACACCTTCTTGCCGGACCCGATCAGCTCGGACGCGAAGTCGAGGCCGCCGGCGATGGTGAGTTCCAGGCCGATCTTGTAGAAGGCGACGTCGTCGCCGAGCTGCCACACCAGCGCCTCGGCGGCCGCCACGGTGGGAAAGTCGAGCGCCACGATCAGGCGGTCACGGGGAGAGATTTCAGCGTCGCTCACGGGCTCAGCCCCTCCTCCATGGTGTGCCAGCCGCGCGGCGGCGCATCGCCGGCCGCGTACCAGCAGCCGCCGCCCACCGGCGGCTGATCGTGGATCCGGGAAATGGGGTATCCCGCGAGGTGGCACAGAAGCAAGGTCCCCACCCCGCCATGGCCGACGAACAGGGTCGGCACGCCGGGTGCTTCGGCCAGCGCGCGCTCCACGGCGCCGACGATGCGCGCCTGGGCGTCCCGCGCCGTCTCCCAGCCCCGCACGCTCGCGTCCGGCTGGGCGAAGAAGGCGTCCGCCACCGCCTGGAACTCGGGCTCAGGCAGGTAGCCGGTGGCGGAGCGGTCGTTCTCGTGCATGGCCGCGCGCACCTCCACGGCAAGGCCGAGGGCATCAGCACAGATCTGCGCCGCCTCCTTCGCCTTGACCTCGGTGGACGCGACGACGCGCCGGAAGGCCTTGAGCCCCGGTTGCGCGGCGAAGGCGCAGGTGCGGGCGCGGCCGACCTCGGACAGGCCCCAATCGGGCACCGGCACGGCCGGATCCACCCGGACCTGAGGATGGGTGAGATAGACAAAGCGCGTCACGACCCGCTCCCCGCCGCGCGGGCTTGGGGATGGGGCCGCGCGCTCGCCCTCACGGGCGGTGATAGGCCCACACGCGGGCGGGCGGCAGGTTGCGCCAGACCCGCGGGGAGACCTCGCCCTCGATCTTGCCCGGCACCAGCGGCACCGGCGAGACCACCGCATAGGTGAACTGCACGAACGGCGAACCGGGACGGGAGAGGTCGAACGCCTCGTTGACCATGCGGTGGCGCTCGGGCTGCGGCATGGTGAACAGCGGCAGCGAGGAGATGGTCCCCACCGCCGGCCCCGGCAGCTTGCCCGCCAGCGTCTTGCCGAGCGCATAGGCGTCGCCCTGGATCACCGTGACGCCGGGATAGCGCAGGCGCAGCAGGGCGCAGAAATCGGGATTGTATTCGATGAGGTAGAGCCGCTCGGGCGAAAAGCCGCGCTCCAGCAGCGCCTTGGTCACCGGGCCCGTGCCCGGGCCGAGCTCGATTACCGGACCGTCGTGGGTGGGATCGAGATACCGCGCCATCATCTTCGCCAGGGCCGGTCCGGACGGCGAGACCGCGCCGGTCTTGAGCGGATTCTGGAACCACGACTGGAGGAAGCGCACTTCGTCCTTGAGCGGCGGCTTCTTCCCGAGCGGCACTTTGGAGCCCGCCCTGCGCTGGTCGTGTGAATGAAGCATGGACACCTCGGCGCCCCCGGGGGATGGCAGGCGATTAGACGGGAAAGACAGTTGGGGGGGGTCAAGCTGGGCCGGGGCGGCCGGCGGCCTTTTTCCGCGCCCGTGCCGGCCGAGGCGTCGCGCGGCTTCGGTTGGACCAAAGCCATCCCGCGCGCCCTCATCGGGGAAAGGCCGGCCGATCGGCAGGCCTCACGCCCCCTCGCCCGGCGCGCCCTGGAAGAATTCCTTGACCTTCGAGAAGAAGCCGGCGGATTCCGGGTGGGTCTCGCCGGAGCTCTCCTTGTCGAATTCGGCCAGCAGCTCCCTCTGGCGCTTGGTGAGCTTCTGCGGCGTCTCCACCACCACCTGGACATACATGTCGCCGTGGGAGCGCGTGCGCAGAATCGGCATGCCCTTGCCGGAGAGGCGGAAGCGCTTCTGCGACTGGGTGCCCTCGGGGATCTTCACCTTGGTCTTGTCGCCGTCGATGGTGGGCACCTCCACCTGACCGCCGAGCGCGGCCGTCACCATGGAGATGGGCACCCGGCAGTAGAGGTCGGCCCCCTCGCGCTGGAAGAAAGCGTGCGGCTCGATGGACAGGAAGATGTAGAGGTCGCCGGCCGCGCCACCGCGTACGCCGGCCTCGCCCTCGCCGCCGAGGCGGATGCGGGTGCCATCCTCGACGCCGGCCGGGATCTGCACCGAGAGGGTGCGCTCGCGCGTCACCCGGCCCGCGCCGCCGCAGGCCCCGCACGGGTCCTCGATCACCGAGCCGCGGCCCTGGCAGGTGGGGCAGGTGCGCTCCAGGGTGAAGAAGCCCTGGGCGTGGCGGATCTTGCCGGCGCCGCCGCAGGTGCGGCAGGTCTTCGGCTGGGTGCCGGGCTTGGCGCCCGAGCCGTTGCACGCCTCGCAGGTGACGGAGGTGGGAATCTTGATCTGCGCGGTCTTGCCGGAGAACGCCTCCTCCAGCGTGATCTCCATGTTGTAGCGCAGGTCCTCGCCGCGCCCGCCGGCC
>NZ_JBNFNU010000491.1:0-2693 GCF_057364445.1 Xanthobacter sp. BG11Y11_SDJG | reverse complement strand
GATGCGCCGCCCGTACGGCGCCGGTCGAGGCGACCCGAACGCCGGAACCCGCGCCGCGGCCCGGCCGCCGTCGCTGCGGTTCAGTCCGCGCCAAAACAAAAAGGGCGCGGGCCGAAAGCCGCGCCCCTCAGAGCGAGTCCCGTCAGGACCGGGTCAGAGAACCACCACGTCGGCACCCATGGGCGCGCGGTTGTAGAGGTCGATCACGTCCTCGTTCAGCATGCGGATGCAGCCGGAGGAGATGGCCTGGCCCAGCAGCTCGGGCTGGTTGGTGCCGTGGATGCGGAACAGGGTGTCGCGGTTGCCCTGGTAGAGGTACAGCGCGCGGGCGCCCATGGGATTGTGCGGGCCCGGCCCCACATAAGACGGCAGGCCGGAAATGCGCTGGTGGATTTCGGGGGTGGGGGTCCAGCTCGGCCACTCGGCCTTGCGGCCCACCTTCGCCTGGCCGCGGAATGCCAGGCTCTCCTCGCCCACGGTCACGCCGTAGCGGATCGCCTTGCCGTCCTTCTCCACCAGATAGAGGTACTTGTTGGGGGTATCGACGACGATCGTGCCCGGCTTCTTGCTGGTCGGATAATCGACAATGTGCCGGGCCAGCCGGCCCTCGGGCTTGACCTTGGTGTAGGGAGCCTGAGCGAGAAGCTGCTTGTCGCGCGGCTTCAGCGCAGATTCCGGGGTCGGCGACATGGTTTCAGAAACGCAGCCGCTGAGCGCCGCACCGAGCAGAAGTGCCCCTACCGCCCGCCAGTTCATCTGTGCCTCTTAATGTGTGTTCCTCCCCGCGGAGGAATCAAAAAAGTGTCGAGAAATGAATTAACCCAAGCCTCCACCGTCTTGAAGGGGATGCCGCTGCGTCGCGGGCGTCTTCTCACCCAGCGTTGCAGAAATGCCGCACAGCTTAGATTTTGTGCGGGAAATTCGCGAATTCGCAAGCATTTGGCGGCTTGATCGTGGAATGACCTCGTAGGGGCCGCAGCGATTGCACAGTTTTGACGCAGTCGATGGCCATCTAGGAGAGGTCTTGCAGTAAGCGCCTCAAGTTTCGGGGCGTGCGATTAGGAGAGGGATATGTCGACCGACCAGCCGTCGCAGGGGCTCAGCCAGCGTAGCGAGGCCGAACTGAAGCGGGCGCAGGCCCAACAGGTGCCCCAGTGGGGCGCGATCGGGATTTCGGCCGTGGCCGCCGCCGCGCATCAGAGCAGCGACAAGCGCGCCGCAGAGATGAAGAATGCCGAGAAGCGCGTCGTCACCCTTCGCGACATCGAGTATTTCGCGGCCTGAGTGACAGGCGGACCCGGCGACTTCCGCGTCGTCGGGTATGATCGGACGGAGGCGAAGCGTGCGCGGGGGCGCCGCCAGCCGATTTCCTCCGGACCGGGAGCGAGCTAGGAAGTGCGCTCCCCGCGGCCCGAGGTCTTGCCATGCTCACAGCCTATGTTCCTGCCAACGGCAGCCTGACCGCGGTTCCCGTGACGGACCCGTCGGCCTGCCGCAGGGCTTCGTATGGCTCGATCTGGTCTCGCCGAGCGAAGGCGAGGACAAGATCATCGAGCAGGCGCTCGGCATCGAAATACCGACCCGCGAGGAAATGGGCGAGATCGAGCAGTCGAGCCGCCTCTATATCGAGGGTAGCGCGCGCTACATGACCGCCGCCGTGCTCTGCGGCGCCGAAACCGAGACCCCCTTCATCGCCGCCATCAGCTTCATTCTGGCCGGCACCAGCCTGGTGACGGTGCGGTATGGCGATCCGCGACCCTTCACCACCGTAAAGCACAGGCTCGGCAAGGCCTGCCCCGTCAGCATCGACGGCGAGAGCGTGCTGATACAGCTGCTCGACGCGGTGGTGGACCGCGCCGCGGACGTACTGGAGCAGATCGGCGCCGACGTCGAGCGCATCTCGCACAACATCTTCCGGCGCGAGCGCGTGTCGCGCGAGAGCGCCAACCAGCGCTACCGCGCCATCCTGTCCCATATCGGCCGCAAGGAGGGGCTCGTCTCCTCCGCCCGCGAGAGCTTGGCCTCGCTGCAGCGCATGCTGTCCTTCCTCGGCACCGAGACCGACGGCCTATCGGTCACCAAGGACCACCGGGCTGCCATCAAGTCCATGAGCCGCGACGTGGCCGGCCTCTCGGACTATGCCGCCTTCATCGGCGACAAGCTGCAGTTCCTGCTCGACGCCACCATCGGCATGGTGGGCCTGGAGCAGAACAACATCATCAAGATCTTCGCCGTCATCACCGTGGTGCTCATGCCGCCGACCCTGATCGGCGCCATCTACGGGATGAATTTCAAGGACATGCCGGAGCTGGACTGGGCCTTGGGCTATCCCATGGCCCTGGGGCTCATGCTGTGTTCGGCCATCTTCCCCTACCTCATCTTCAAGTGGCGCGGCTGGCTGTAAGGGCGGGGACCGGCGAGACGGCCGGCGCGCTCCCGCATTAGACTGCCGGGAACGGCACAGGATTCGCGGGGCCGGCGGGAGACGTGCGCAGCCATGGCCAAGCGTGACCAGACGAGCTTCGCCTGCCAGGCCTGCGGCGCGGTCTATACCCGCTGGCAGGGCAAGTGCGACGCCTGCGGCGCGTGGAACACCATCGCCGAGGAGGCCGCCAGCCGTCGCCCAGGCGGTGCCGGCGGCCCAGCGCGCCGAGCCGCAAGGGGCGCGCGGTGGCGCTGGAACGCTGGAGGGC
>NZ_JBNFNU010000490.1:0-2701 GCF_057364445.1 Xanthobacter sp. BG11Y11_SDJG | reverse complement strand
CGCCGACTTCGGCTGCGGCGCCTCGCGCCTCACGGTGCTGGAGGCTCTGGGCGGCCCGCGCGAGCGCATCCGCGCGGCGCAGGCGGACGGCTTCGACCTCGACGGCATCCGCCCGCTGAACCTCGTCGCCATCGAAGTGGCGGCGGCCGACGGCGCGCCGCTCCTGTCTTTCGCCTGCGGCCTTCCCGACGAGCTGTTCGAGCATGACGGGCAGATCACCAAGCGCGAGATCCGGGCGCTGACCCTCTCCGCGCTGGCGCCGCGGCGCGGCGAGCTTTTGTGGGACATCGGCGGCGGCTCGGGCTCGGTCTCCATCGAGTGGCTGCTGTGCGATCCTTCGCTGTCCGCCATCGCCATCGAGAAGGATGCCGCCCGCGCCGCCCGCATGGCGCGCAATGCCGAGCGGCTCGGCGTGCCCCACCTTCAGATCGTCGAGGGTGCGGCGCCCAAGGCCCTTGCGGGGCTCCCCCCGCCCGATGTCATCTTTGTCGGCGGCGGCGCGAGCCGGACGCGGTTGCTGGACACGGCGCTGGAGGCGCTGAAGCCGGGCGGGCGGCTGGTGGCGAACGCGGTGACGCTGCAGACCGAGGCGCTGCTGCTGGCCGCCCATGCGCGGCTCGGCGGCGACCTGGTGCGCATCGCCCTGTCGCGGGCGGCGCCGGTGCAGGGACTGACCGGCTGGCGCTCGGCCATGCCGGTCACCCAGTGGCGGCATGTCAAGGCGAAGACGTGAAGACGGAAGGCTGAGGCAGGAACATGATCGTCGCCGGCATCGGCTCGAAGCGGGGCGTATCGCAGGACGAGGTGCTGGCCGCCCTCGACGCGGCGCTGGCGCGCGCCGATCTCGTCCGCGCCGACGTGAGCCTCATCGCCGCCCCCGCCGTGAAGGGCGGGGAGGCCGGCATCAGCGAGACGGCGGCGGCGCTCGGCCTGCCCCTGGTGCTGGTGCCGCAGACCCAGCTGGAGGCCGCCTCCAACCGCGCGAAAGCACCCGCTCCGAGCGGGTGGTGGCGCTGCTTCGCGTGCCCGTCCGCGGCGGAACCGCTGCGCTGGCGGCGGCCCGGGGCGCAGGCGCCAGCTGCTCGGCCCGCGCCTCGCGCTTGGGCCGGTCACCTGCGCTTTGGCGCGACGGGACATCGCATGAGTGTGCATTTCATCGGCGCCGGCCCCGGCGCGGCGGATCTCATCACCGTGCGCGGGCGCGACCTCATCGCCCGCTGCCCGGTGTGCCTGTTCGCCGGCTCCACCGTGGCGCCGGAGGTGCTCTCCTGGTGCCCCCCGGGGCGCGCCTCGTCGACACCGCCCCGCTCGACCTCGACCGCATCGAGGCCGAGTTCGTGCGCGCCCACGCGGCGGGAGAGGACGTGGCGCGGCTGCATTCCGGCGACCTCTCGCTCTACAGCGCGGTCGCGGAGCAGGTGCGCCGGCTGGAGCGGCGCGGCATCCCCTTTACGCTCACCCCCGGCGTGCCGGCCTTCGCGGCGGCGGCGGCGCTGGTGGGGCGCGAGCTGACCGTGCCGGAAGTGGCGCAGAGCGTGGTGCTGACGCGCGTCTCCGGCCGCGCCTCCGCCATGCCGGAGGGCGAGAGGCTCGAAGCCTTCGCCGCCACCGGCGCGACGCTCGCCATCCACCTCGCGGTGCATGTGCTCGGCAAGGTGGTCGAAGCGCTGACGCCCCATTACGGCGCCGACTGCCCGGTGGCGGTGGTGGAACGCGCCACCTGGCCGCAGGAGCGAGTGGTGACCGGCACCCTCGCCGACATCGAAGCGAAGCTCGCCGCCGACCCGATGACGCGCACCGCGCTGATCCTGGTGGGCCGCGCGCTGGCGGCCGGCGACTTCCGCGAGAGCGCGCTCTATGACCGCGACTATGTGCGCCGCTTCCGGGGAGGCGGCGCGTGAGCCGGGGCGAACGGAGCGCGGCCCTTCAGCGCGCCGTCGCGGTCGAACACGACGATCTCCAGTTCGATGTCGGCCCGCCGCAGCGCGCCGGCCGCCGTCTGCCAGGCGCCATGCGCCACGGCATCGCCGAGCGCGATGCCGGCATCGGCGGCGATGGCGAAGGCATGGGCCACGGTGTTGGCCTGCGCAATCGCGGCCGCCACCGGGTCCGCCGCACCCGCCCCGCGCGCAAGGTCGGCGAGGGCGGGAAGGTCGGCGCTGCCGCGCTTGGAATGCAGGTCGAGCCGGCCCTGCGCCAGCTTCGTCATCTTGGCGACGCCGCCGGCCACCGTGACCCTCCCGACCGGGTGGGCGGCAATGTACTTCAGCATGCCGCCGGCGAAATCGCCCATGTCGATCAGCGCCACCTCCGGCAGGCTGTGCAGCTTCTGCACCGCCGCCTCGGAGGCGGACCCGGTCGCCCCCGCCACATGCTCGATCCCCATGCGCGCGCCACGTCGATGCCGCGATGGATGGAGTGGATCCAGGCGGAGCAGGAAAATGGGATCACCACCCCCGTTGTGCCCAGCACCGAGAGGCCGCCGAGGATGCCGAGGCGCGGGTTGAGCGTCTTCAGCGCCAATGCCGCGCCATCGGCGATGGCGATCTCCACCGCGGCGTCGGGCGGGACCCCATGCGCCGCCGCCACCTCGGCGATCCCTTCGGCGATCATGCGGCGCGGCACCGGATTGATGGCCGGCTCGCCCGGCGGCAGCGGCAAGCCGGGGCGGTGATGGTGCCGACCCCCTCGCCGCGCGGAC
>NZ_JBNFNU010000489.1:0-2704 GCF_057364445.1 Xanthobacter sp. BG11Y11_SDJG | reverse complement strand
CCGAGGGCCGGCCTCGCAATCCCGGCCCGAGGGCCGGCCTCATCCAATCCGGCCTCCCCGGCCGGTGCCGGCCGGAGCGGCCGGATCGTGCAGGTGCGGACCCGGCTCAGGCCGCGGCGCTGGGGGCGTCGGCGCCATGCCAGACGCAGCCCTCGGGCTTCGCTTCGCCGGCCGCCAGAGCGGCATTGTAGCGGTAGAGCGTGGAGCAGTAGGGGCACACGATCTCGGTGTCGTCGCCGAGATCGCAATAGATGTGCGGGTGGTCGAGGGGAGGCTTCGCGCCGATGCACATGAATTCCTTGCTGCCCACCTCGATGACGGTGACGCCGAGGTCGTTGCAGAAGTGGGGAATGTCCGCGTGCGCCATGGTTCCGCCCGAGCCTCTCCTAAAAAGCGCCGCGACCTTACCCCCACATGCGCCGCCATGAAAGGCCCGTGCGCCGCGTCACTTCGGCGTCGCACGGGCCGGGTCGGACGAGGGCCTTGCCCGAAGTCCTGCCCGAGGGCACACTCCACCGCCGCCGCAACAGCAAGAGGAGGGGCGATCCATGAACGAACGCATGTCCGCCTTCGGCGCCCTCCTTCCGGGCGCCCACGGCTAGCTGAGCCGCCTCTCGCGGTCCCCCGCCGGCGCCATCCGCGCCCGGCCCGACGGCCTTCAGCCTGACCCTTCCAGGACCGCACGTCCGCCCCGCGGCGTCTGCGCCGCGCACCTCCCCGTCTGCCAAAGGCCGGCGCGTCGCGTCCCGCGCCGCCGGATCGCTGTCATGTCGCTCTATCGCACCCACAAGCGCGGAGTTCCCACCCGCGCCGTCTTCGCCTTCCTCTGGCGCCACTGGCGCCGCCGCCCGGCGCTGATCGGCGCCACCGGGTTCTGCGTGCTGGTCTCGACCCTCGCCGAGGTGTTCGTCCCGGTCTATGCAGGCCGCCTGGTGGAGGCGGTCGCCTCCGGCGGCGACCGGTCGGCCGCCTATGCCGCGGCCATGGACGCCTTCCTCGCCATGCTGGTGCTCGGCGCGGTGATGGTGGCGGCGCGCCACCTCTCCTTCGTGGCGCTGGTGCGCCTGACCTTGCGCATGATGGCCGACATCGCCTCGGAAGCGTTCGCGCGGGTGCAGCGCTTCTCGGCGGACTGGCACGCCAGCACCTTCGCCGGCTCCACCGTGCGCAAGATCTCGCGCGGCATGTGGTCGCTTGACCTGCTGGACGACACGCTGCTGGTGGCGCTGCTGCCCTCAGGGGTGGCGCTGCTGGGCTCCGCGCTCCTGCTCGGCTGGCACTGGCCGGTGATGGGCTTCGCCGTGGCGCTGGGCGCGGCCGGCTTCGTGGTGCTCACCCTCGTGCTCTCGCTGAACTATGTGGCGCCGGCGGCGCGGCTCTCCAACACCTGGGACACCCGCGTCGGCGGCGTGCTCGCGGATGCGGTGAGCTGCAATGCGGTGGTGAAGGGCTTCGGCGCCGAGGCGCGCGAGGAGGACCGCCTCAACCGCGTGCTCGGCAAGTGGAACGCCCGCACCCGCCGCACCTGGATGGCCGGCACCTGGGCCGGCACGGCGCAACTCCTGGCGCTGCTGGGGCTGCGCGCCGTCATCGTCGCATGGCCCTGTGGCTGTGGTGGGAGGGCCGTGCCGGGCCGGGCGACGTCGCTTATGTGCTCACCACCTATTTCGTGGTGCACTCCTACCTGCGCGACATCGGCATGCATGTGCACAACCTGCAGCGCTCGGTGAACGACCTGGAGGAACTGGTGGAAATCCACCAGCAGAGCGCCGCCATCGCCGACCGTCCGGGCGCCGGGCCGGTGAAGGTCACGGACGGACGCATCGCGTTCGAGAACGTGACCTTCCACTATGGCGGCCACCGCGAGCCGCTTTACCGCGACCTGTCGCTCGTCATCGAGGGCGGCGAGCGGGTGGGCCTGGTGGGGCATTCCGGCTCCGGCAAGTCCACCTTCGTGAAGCTGATCCAGCGGCTGCACGATGTCACCGACGGCCGCGTCACGGTGGATCGCCAGGACGTGAGGGACGTCTCCCAGGGTTCGCTGCGGCGGGCGATCGCGGTGGTCCAGCAGGAGCCGATCCTGTTCCACCGCTCGCTGGCGGAGAACATCGCCTATGGCCGGCCGGACGCCGCCTTCGCGGACATCCGCCGGGCGGCGGAGCTGGCCAATGCCGCAGGCTTCATCGAGCGGCTGCCGCGCGGCTACGGCACGCTGGTGGGCGAGCGGGGCGTGAAGCTCTCCGGCGGCGAGCAGCAGCGCGTCGCCATCGCCCGCGCGTTCCTCGCGAACGCGCCGATCCTGATCCTGGACGAGGCCACCTCCAGCCTGGATTCGGAATCGGAGGCGCTGATCCAGGAGGCGATGGAGCGCCTGATGGTGGGGCGCACCACGCTGGTGATCGCCCACCGGCTCTCCACCGTGCGCGCGCTCGACCGGCTGCTGGTGTTCGACAAGGGCCGGATCGTCGAGGAGGGCGACCACGACGCTTTGGTGGCGAAGGACGGCGGGCTCTATCGCCGCCTGTTCGAGCGCAGCCCTGGAGCTGATGCGCGGCCTCGCCGCCTGACGCGGCCTCAGGGGCGCCGCCGGGGTTTCCGGCGGGCGCCCGCTCACACCACGAGGCGGCGGTGAGAGGTGCCAGGTGGCGTGGCCGAGCACCGGCAGCACCACGGCGAGGCCGACGAAGAAGGGCAGGCTGCCATC
>NZ_JBNFNU010000488.1:0-2722 GCF_057364445.1 Xanthobacter sp. BG11Y11_SDJG | reverse complement strand
GGTCGCGCGCCGCGGAGAGAATGCGCGCAGCGGCGGCGGTGGCGCGCGCGCGGCCTTGGCGCGCTCCCCCGGCACGAGGCGCAGCAAGCCGCGATATTCCTTCATCGCTTGCGGGCGTCGTGCACCATCTTGGTGGGATCGGACAGCTGCGCCGCCTTCTCCACCTTGGCGAGCACCGCCTCCAAAGCGAGGAGCACCTTCGCCCCGTCGGCGGCCATGCCCGCCGGCGGGGGCGCGGCCAGGGTGCGGCCAAGGGGGGAGGCGGGCGCGGCGTCGTCTCTTAATCCGGTCATCGCACAAGTCTGCCACGGCGGGGCCGGCGCGTCTCCCCCACCGCTCCGCGGGCCATGTCCGCGTTCGGATATTGGCCGCAGCGCGCGCCCTCCCCGCTGCCGGGACGGGCGCGCCTCAGCTGCCGCCGATGAAGATGCCCGCCGCCAGCACCAGCGCGCCGCCGATCACCACCTGGAACACCGAGCGCCAGAACGGGGTCTCTAGATAGCGGTTCTGGATGAAGGCGATGGCCCACAATTCCACGAACACGATGGCGATGGCGAGCACCGTCGCGGTCCAGAATTCCGGAATGAGATAGGGCAGAGCGTGGCCGAGGCCGCCGACCGCGGTCATCACGCCCGAGGCGATGCCGCGCTTCAGCGGCGAACCGCGGCCGGAGATGACGCCGTCGTCGTGCACCGCCTCGGTGAAGCCCATGGAGATGCCCGCGCCCACCGCGGCGGCGAGGCCCACCAGCAGCGTGGTGTGGGAATCCTGCGTGGCGAAGGCGGTGGCGAAGATCGGCGCCAGGGTCGAGACCGAGCCGTCCATGAGCCCGGCGAGGCCCGGCTGCACCCAGGTGAGCACGAACTGGCGGCGCGCCTTCTCGTCTTCCTCCTGCTTCTTGTCGACGGGCAGGTATTTCGCGGCCAGCGAACCCGCAATCTCCTCGTGCTGCACCTCCACCTTGTAGAGGCTTTCCAGCAGCGCGCGGGTGCCGGGATCGGTCGCCTTCTTCTGCGCCTGAAGATAGAAATTGGCGCTCTCGTCCTCCATCCGGCCGACTTCCTGGCGGATGCGGTCGATGCCGAGATTGCAGATCACCCAGGCCGGCCGGCGGCCATAGTAGCCGGCGATGCTCTCGCGCCGGATCAGCGGCACATGGGCGCCGAAGCGGCGCTCGAAGTCGCGCCTGAGGTTCGCCGCATGCCCGCGCTCCTGCGCCGCCATGCCCTCGAAGACATGGGCCGTGTCGGGATACGCGGCGCGCAGCGCGGCGGCGTAGTCGTCATAGATGCGCGCGTCGTCATCTTCCGACGCGATGGCGAGGGCGAGCACCTCCTTCTCGTCGAGATCGGAGAAGCGCCTGCGGCCCACAAGCGCGGGGAGGGCGGAGAACATCCCGTGACTCCAGTTTAAATTGATTCTAAAGAAACATATGAGGCGCCTCAGGCGACGCGGCAATGACGGTCGCGTGTGCCCGCCAAGGGCGAAGTGCCGCAGGAGCCGGACGCCGCGCCTTCCGGAGAAGCAATGCACGGCCAGGACCATAAGGCCAGCGCCCCCCTCGCGACCGCCGCGCCCGCCGGCGGCTGGGTGCTGTTCGCGCTGGCGGCGCTGCCCCTGCTGGTGGGCACCGTGCTGCTGCTCGCCTTCGGCCGGCGCGAGGAGGCGCAGATCGCCTTCGTGCTCGGCACCGTTCCGGTGCTGGCCGCGCTGGCGCTGGAGATCATCCGCGCGCTCAGGGACGGCCAGTTCGGCCTCGACATCCTCGCCGCACTCTCCATGAGCGCCGCTTTGGCCTTCGGCGAGCCTTTGGCCGGCAACGTGGTGGCGCTGATGTATGCCGGCGGCCAGTTCCTGGAGGCATTGGCGCAGAGCCGGGCGCGGCGCGAGATGACGGCGCTCGTTGCCCGCGCGCCGCGCACCGCCCTGCGGGCGCGAGGGCGACGACCTCGTCAGCCGGCCGATCGCGGCGATCGGGCCCGGCGACGCGCTTCTGGTGCGCCACGGCGACGCGGTGCCGGTGGACGGACGCATCGCCGGCGGCTCCGGCCTGCTCGACCAGTCGGCCATCACCGGAGAGGCCCGCCCGGTGCGGCGCGGCGCCGGCGAGACCGCTTTGTCGGGGTCGGTCAATGTGGGTCCCGCCTTCGACATGGTGGCGCTGAAGCGCGCGGACGAGAGCACCTATGCCGCCATCGTCCGGCTGGTGGAGGCGGCCGCCGCCAGCCGCGCGCCCTTGGTGCGGCTGGCCGACCGCTACGCGCTCGGCTTCCTCGCCGTCTCGCTGGCCCTGGCGGCGGGCGCAGCGCTCCTGTCCGGCGACCCGCGCCGCGCGCTCGCGGTGCTGGTGGTGGCGACCCCCCTGCCCGCTCATCCTCGCGGTTCCGGTGGCGCTCATGGCCGGCCTGTCCCGGGCCGCCAAGCTCGGCGTGCTGGTGAAGAGCGGCGGCGCGCTGGAGGCGATGGCGCGGGTGCGCGCGCTGGTGCTGGACAAGACCGGGACGCTCACCGAAGGCCGCGCCGCCATCGCCGCCATCGACGTGGCGGACGGCTTCGACCCGGACGAGGTGCTGCGCCTCGCCGCCAGCCTCGACCAAGCCTCGAACCATGTGGTGGCGGAAGCGCTGGTGGTGGCCGCTCGCGCGCGCGGCCTCGCTTTGTCGGCACCGCAAACGTGGAGGAGGACGGCGGCGCGGGCCGTCACCGGCCGGGGTGGAGGGCC
>NZ_JBNFNU010000487.1:0-2726 GCF_057364445.1 Xanthobacter sp. BG11Y11_SDJG | reverse complement strand
CCGCGGCTGCCGTCCCAGCCGCGCGCGCCACCGTTCCCGGGCTGACGAGGCGGGACCGTCCGGCGTGCCGCGCCGGGAGGTCCCGGTCAAACCGCGCCGCGCTTCTGTGTCCGTTGCCACGGGCCGGGGCCTGGCGCCTGTTCCAAAGCCCGATCCCAGCCAGACCTCCGGTCCCGCGCGCGATTTCCGCAGCGCCGGCGCGCGACGTCTGGAGACCAGGAAATTGCCCATGTCCCTCTCTCCGTTCCACGGCCGGCGCCAGGCGCTGCGCCGCTCCACCGCCTTGGCGGGGCCGGCGCTCGCCGTGCTCGCGCTGCTGCCCGCGCCGGTTTTTGCGCAGAGCGCCTCCGAGACCGCGCTCCCCACCCTGACCGTGCGCCAGCCGGCTCCAAGCGGGTCGGAATTCAGCCTCGGTGGCCTTCCGAGCAATTTCACACCGGCCGACACCGCCACCATCTCCGGCGCGGACGCATCCGCGGCGACGCTCATCACCAGCGACACCGGTTCGCTGATCGCCGGCATTCCGGGCGGCGCGGCCTGGGGCGCGGGCGGCGTCTCCAGCCTGCCGGCGGTGAACGGCATGGGGGCCGACCGCGTCCAGGTGGGCATCAACGGCATGCTGTTCGGCGTCGCCTGCCCGAACGAGATGAACCCGCCCCTGTCGTTCCTCAACCCGGCCATGGTGTCGAAGATCGCGGTCTATATGGGCACCGCGCCGGTGAGCGTCGGCGGCGACTATACCGGCGCGCGGGTCGACGTGACCCTGGCGCCGCCGGTCTTCACGCCGGGCGACAAGGTGACCGTCTCCGGCTTCGTCGCCGGCTTCTATCGCTCCAACGGCAATTCCTACGGCGTCGACACGACGGTGCGCATGTCGAACGCGGACACCAGCCTGACCTATACGGGGGGCTGGGCCAAGGCGAGCGACTACACGGCGGGCGACGGCACCGTCATCAAGTCCACCATGTACGAGACCCAGAATCACGCCTTGAGCCTGTCGAAGAAGATCAACGACCAGCTCTTCACGGTGCAGATCGGCGGCCAGTTCATCCCCTATCAGGGCTATGTGAACCAGTATATGGACATGGTGGACAACAAGAGCTTCTTTGCGAACGGCCGCTATGAGGGTCTGTTCGACTGGGGCAAGCTCGAAGGCAACGTGTTCTTCAACCGCGTGCGCCACACCATGGGCTTCATCGAGCCGGACAAGACCGGCGACATGCCCATGGACACCCGCGCCACCGACATGGGCTATGCCATCAAGGGCACGGTCGGCCTGTCGTCGCGCGATATCCTGCGGGTCGGCAACGAGCTCTATTACAACAATCTCGACGACTGGTGGCCGCCGGTTCCCGGCTCCATGATGATGGGGCCCGACGCCTTCATCAGCATCAACAATGGCCAGCGCACCCGGCTCGGCACCTGGGCCGAGTGGGAGCACAAGTTCGACAATGCCTGGACCGGCCTCATCGGCATCCGCAACGACACGGTGTGGATGAACACCGGCGACGTCCAGGGCTACAACATGATGATGTACGGCGCGGACGCCGCCGCCTTCAACGCCGCCGACCGCGCCCGCACCGACTTCAACATGGATGGCACTGCGATCCTGCGCTACCAGCCGGACGGCGCGAGCCTTTACGAACTGGGCCTCGCCCGGAAGACGCGCTCGCCCAACTTCTACGAGCGCTACGCCTGGTCCACCAATGCCATGGCCATGGACATGATCGGCTGGTTCGGCGACGGCAACGGCTATGTGGGCAATCTCGACCTCGACCCCGAGGCGGCCCACACGATCAGCTTCACCGCCACCTGGAACGATCCGGCCAAGAAGGTCTGGGAGCTCAGGGTCTCGCCCTATTACAGCTATGTGGTGGACTATATCGACGTGAACCGCTGCACCCTTGCGGGGTGCCTCGCCAGCCAGCCGAACAATGCCTACGTGCAGAATAACTTCGTGTTCCTGCAGTTCGCCAACCACGATGCCTGGCTGTATGGCGTCAACATCGACGGCAAGATGGCGCTGTGGGATGACGGCAATTGGGGGCAGGGCCAGTTCCGCGGCAGCCTCAATTTCGTCCAGGGCCAGCGCACCGACGGCATCAACCTCTACCACATGATGCCGCTCAACGGCGTGCTGGCGGTGGACCAGACCATCGCCCGTACCTGGGGCACCTGGACCAACAGCCTCGAACTCCAGCTGGTGGCGTCCAAGACCTTGGTCAGCCAGGTGCGCAACGAGCTGGAGACAGAGGCCTATGCGCTGCTGAACTTCCGCACCTCGTACCAGAAGGACATGCTGCGGGTGGACTTCGCGGTCGAGAACATCTTCGACACCAATTACGACCTGCCGCTGGGCGGCGCCAACCTCGTCAACTACCGCACGCCGTCCATGATGGGCAGCTCCGTGGACTGGGGGTATCCGGTCGCCGGCATGGGCCGCTCCTTCAACACGCGCGTGACGCTGCAGTTCTGAGCGAGCGCTTGGACAGGACCGGGGGCGGGTGCTCGCACCCTCCCGCGATCCCTCGGGCCGTCATGGCCGGCACAAGGCCGGGCATGACGGGCGGGGAAGGTCTGATCTCGAATGCGAAAACGGGCTCCGCCCTCAGCCGGTATGGCGCAGGGCGGGGGGCCCTCAAAGCTCCGCCCTGCGCGCCTCGCCGAACGCGGTGCGGCAGGGCGTGCGGGCGTCCCCCCGGCGGCGGGCCGCCAGCACCATGGCG
>NZ_JBNFNU010000486.1:0-2735 GCF_057364445.1 Xanthobacter sp. BG11Y11_SDJG | reverse complement strand
CGCGGTCCGGGCGCCCGTCCGGCCCCGCCCCGTCAAGGTTCCCCCGCGCCCCCGCCGGCCAGGAGAAGCAGCGCGGCCGCCTGACCCTCGTCACCGCCCAGTCGGGCGAGGAGGAGCGCCAGCGCTCGGTGGCCTCGTTCCGCCGCCGCACCCAGCGCATGACCGGCCACCGCCAGCAGGAGAGCAAGGAAAAGATCGCCCGCGAGGTGATCCTGCCCGAGACCATCACCATCCAGGAGCTCGCCAACCGCATGTCGGAGCGCGCCGTGGACGTGATCCGCATGCTCATGAAGCAGGGCCAGATGGTGAAGATCACCGACGTGATCGACGCCGACACGGCCGAGCTGATCGCCGCCGATCTCGGCCACACCGTGCGCCGCGTGTCGGAGAGCGACGTCGAGGAAGGCCTGTTCGACACGCCGGACGCGCCCGAGACCCTGCAGCCGCGTCCCGCCGTCGTGACCATCATGGGCCACGTCGACCACGGCAAGACCTCGCTGCTGGACGCCATCCGCAAGGCCAACGTCGTCTCCGGCGAGGCCGGCGGCATCACCCAGCACATCGGCGCCTACCAGGTGACCGCGCCCTCGGGCTCGAAGATCACCTTCATCGACACCCCCGGCCACGCCGCCTTCACCGCCATGCGCGCCCGCGGCGCCAAGGTGACGGACATCGTGGTGCTGGTGGTGGCGGCGGACGACGGCGTGATGCCCCAGACGGTGGAGGCCATCAACCACGCCCGCGCCGCCAAGGTGCCGCTGATCGTGGCGATCAACAAGATCGACAAGCCCGACGCCAAGCCCGAGCGGGTGCGCACCGAGCTGCTCCAGCACGAGGTGCAGGTGGAGACCATGGGCGGCGAGACGCTCGAGGTGGAGGTCTCCGCCAAGGCGCAGACCAACCTCGACAAGCTGCTCGAAGCCATCGCGCTCCAGTCCGAGCTGCTCGACCTCAGGGCCAATCCCGACCGCGCCGCCGAAGGCACGGTGGTGGAGGCCAAGCTCGACGCGCCGCGGCCCGGTGGCGACCGTGCTGGTCCAGCGCGGCACGCTGCATGTGGGCGACATCGTCGTCGCCGGCGCCGAATGGGGCCGCGTGCGCGCCCTCATCTCCGACACCGGCGCCAACGTGGACACCGCCGGCCCCTCCTTCCCGGCCGAGGTGCTGGGCTTCAACGGCACGCCGGAGGCGGGCGACCGCCTCGCCGTGGTGGAGAACGAGGCCCGCGCCCGCGAGATCACCGACTATCGCCAGCGCCAGAAGCGCGAGAAGGCAGCGGCCCGTTCCGCCACCATCCGCGGCTCGCTGGAGCAGATGATGAGCCAGGTGAAGGCGTCGGGGCGGAAGGAATTCCCCCTCATCATCAAGGGCGACGTGTCGGGCTCGGTGGAAGCCATCATCGGCGCGCTGGAGAAGGTCGGCAACGACGAGGTGCAGGCCCGCATCATCCATTCGGGAGCGGGCGGCATCAACGAGAGCGACGTGACGCTGGCGGAGACCTCCGGCGCCGCGATCATCGCCTTCAACGTCCGCGCCAACAAGGAAGCGCGCGACGCGGCCGAGCGGGCGGGCATCGAGATCCGCTACTACAACATCATCTACGACCTCGTGGATGACGTGAAGAAGGCCATGAGCGGCCTGCTCGCGCCCATCAACCGCGAGACCATGCTGGGCAACGCCCTCATCAAGGAGATCTTCGCGGTCTCCAAGGTGGGCAAGGTGGCCGGCTGCACCGTCACCGACGGCATCGTGGAGCGCGGCCAGCACGTGCGCCTGATCCGCGACAATGTGGTGATCCACGAAGGCAAGCTTGCCACTCTCAACCGCTTCAAGGATGCGGTGAACACGGTGCATGCGGGCCAGGATTGCGGCATGTCGTTCGAGAACTACCAGGACATGCGCGCCGGCGACGTGATCGAGTGCTACCGCGTCGAGGTGGTGCAGCGCTCGCTGTGAGGCGGGACGCGCTTCGCTGAGCCGTCATGGCCGGGCGTGTCCCGGCCATCCACGCCCGGCGGCCGGGCACAAACGTGCAGGCCTCCTGCAGGCGGCGCGGCGTGGATGCCCGGGACACGCCCGGGCATGACCCGTCGAGCCGCGGCGGCATTCGCACGATGATTCCAACCGGAGCGGCACGGTCCAACCCCGTCCGCTCCCCCTTGAAGGAGAAGGCGTCCGGCTCCGGCCCGGCGCCCAAAGAGAACCGACCCATGAAACCTGATACCCGCACGGGGGGCGGCCCCTCCCAGCGCATGCTGCGCGTGGGCGAGCTGGTGCGCCACGCCCTCGCCCAGGTGCTCCAGCGCGGCGACCACATCGACCCGGTCCTGGCCGGCCACATCATCACGGTTCCGGAAGTGCGCATGTCGCCGGACCTGAAGATCGCCACCTGCTACGTGATGCCGCTCGGCGGCAAGGACGTGCGGCCGGTGATCAAGGCGCTGGCGGCGAACCGCAAGGCGCTGCGCATGGAGATCGCCCGCCTGGTGGAGCTGAAATCCGTGCCGGACCTGCGCTTCCTGGAGGACACCTCGTTCGCCGAGGCGGCCCGCATGGACGCGCTGCTGCGCTCGCCGCAGGTGGCGCGCGATATCGAGCCTTCGACCGACGACCCCCAATCCCACGACGACGAGACCGACAAAAAGAAATGACCGCCGCAGCCACCGCCCCGCGCCCCGAAGCCCTTGAGCCGCGCGACGGCGCCCCGCGCGAGGGCGTGATGCCCGGCGAGGCCG
>NZ_JBNFNU010000485.1:0-2739 GCF_057364445.1 Xanthobacter sp. BG11Y11_SDJG | reverse complement strand
CCTCGCCGCCCCTGGCCCCGGAAAAGCCGGGGAAAAGTTGGGCAGGTTCAGCCAGTTCGGAAAGGCCCGGCAGGTTCGGACCTGTATGGGGTCCGCCTTGTCCGTAGCCGCCTTGGCCGTAGCCGCCTTGTCCATAGCCGCCGGGACCATACCCTCCGGGCCCGTAGCCCCCCGGGCCATAGCCGCCGGGGCCATAGGGGTTCGGCGTGTATACGGGGATGAAGACGTTGGTCTGCCCCTGCTGGGAGGCCTGCTCGGCCACGGTGTCGGCCTGGTTCTGGAGGCGGGTGTTGAAGTAGCGGCAGGACACCGCGGCGAGGTCCATGGTGGTCTGGCCCTGCGCCGGCATGGAGCACGGGCCGCCGGCATTGGGGGCGAGCCCGGCGAGGTCGGGGGTGGTGCCCGGACGCCCGCCGGTCTGCCGGCCCTGGCTCAAGGTCCTGGCGATCAGCGCGTCGATTTCGGCCTGGCTCACGCGCACCGGGCCGGACACCCCGTTCGGGCCGATGACGACCATGAAGCCCGGCCGGCGCACGACGATGGGCTCGCCCGAGGGGCCCCGCACCGTCAGCGTGCCGAACTGGAGGATGGCGCGGGTCTCGCCGCCGAGATGGGTGATGCCGGCGACGCCGCCGCGGATGCCGATGGTGGCGACCGGGGTCTTCACCTCGGCGCCGCCGGTATGGCTCGCCGCCCCGCCCACGAAGCGCACCGCCCCCTTGGTGAGGGAGAGCGCCATGGAGCCGGCCTTCTTGTTGGGATCGTAGACGAATTCGTCGATCACCAGGTTCGAGCCGGGGCCGATATTGAGCGTGGTCTTGTCCACGAACATCACCTGGACGCTGCCGGTGTCCGAGGTCTGGATGCGCTCGCGGTGGATGATGCTGGAGCCGAGCTCCAGCACCCGGGCGCGCCCTGGCCGGTCGGCGCGCGGATTGACCGCCGCGGCGGTGCCGACCTGCGAATTCTGGGCCAGTGCCGGGGCGCCGGAGGCGGCGACCAGCGCCAGCGAGGCGACCGAGGCGAGGAGCCGGGCAGGAGTGCTGATGGGCATGGCGCGTCCTCCTCAGAACCGGACGTTCGGCCCGATCGACACGCTCAGATTGTCGAACGAGTAGTTGGGCAGGGACGAGCTTGCCCAGGTGTACTGCACCTGGGTGAGCAGGCCGAACTGCTCATGGATGGGAACGTCGAGGGCGAGGCCCACGCGATACTGGTCGTCGGTGCGCGGAACGAAGCGCGAGACGAAGGGGTTGGCCGCGTCATAGCCGTAGTAGGAATAGCCGACCGAGGGGATCACCACCCACCTTTTGACGCCCCACAGGCCCTGGAACTCCACCGGCAGCGCCAGATCGGCGTTGAAGTTCTCGTAGGCATACCAGGACACGTCCGCGTCGGCGTCGTTGTAGGCGAGGCGCGCGCGCCAGCTCACGCCCTCGGTGATGCGGCCGAACAGGCCGGCGCCCACGGTCCACATGCCGCCGCTCTGGAAGCTTGCGGTGGGGTAATCGATGCTGTTCTGGTAGTCGCGCTGGCGCGCCTCGACGAACGGCTCGATGGAGAAATAGGGGCTGAACGGCAGGTAGACCGAGACGCCCGCGCCGTAGGAGCCGAGATAGCTCGCCCCGCCCAGCGAGATGCCGCCGGCCAGCACGTAGGGCCGCACCGAGGAGCCGGGCAGCGCGTCCGGCGCCAAAGCGAAGCGCGGGCCGGTATTGGCCTCGACGAAGCCGAGATTGAGGCGCTGGATCTCGAACTGCTGGGAATAATAGAGGTTGAGGTTGGTCTCCCAGACGTCGCCGCGCTGGTTGCCGAAGTCATAGACGTGCCGCACCGTGGCGAGGCCGAACACGTTGCCGTCCGCCTTCGAGGCGTAGCTCGGCGGCAGCAGGGCCGCCACGTCGTCGCCGATGATGATGCGGCTCGACGGACCATAGCTGGCGTTCGACTGGTAGCGCACGCCCGCCTGGGCGTAGACGCTCCACTGGTTGGTGGAGAGCCGGCGCTCGATCTCTTCCAGATAGGCGGTGACATTGGCCTGCTCGGCGGGGCTCAGCATGCCGTCGCCGGAGATCGGCTGGAGATAGGCGCGCGCGCTCTCATAGGCGCCGAGCCGGTAATAGAGCCGGCCGAGCTCCAGCCGCACCCGCACCACCTTGGGATTGTAGAACAGGATGCGTTCGTAGACGCCGATGGCAGCCTCGTAGTCGCCCAGCTGGGTGGCCCGCGCCGCCAGCCGGTAGGCCAGAGCGACATCCGCCGGCCGCTTCAGGGACTCGTGGAAGAGCGTGTTGAACTCGGGGTCAGCGTCGGCCGCCGCCGTCTGCTGCGCCGAAGCGGGCGCCGCCGCGCCGAGCAGCAGCACAGAGGACAGGCCGAGCAGCGCGATAGCCCCAGCGGCAGCGCCGATGAGGGCACGGGCCTTGCTGTTGCGCGCGTCGCCCGACCTTCCGGCCGACGCGACGTTGAGCGTCGAATGCATGCGATCAGAATCCGGCTGTCGTCGCCGGCAAGGCCCGCCCCTTGCCTTAACTTCCTCTTAACACTTGCAACGCCGCAAGGGGATCGCCGCGTGCGGTTATGGTTACGATTCGAAACCTCTTTGAGGGCGAGGCGGGCATTTTGCCACAGGCAAGCCGCACTTTGATACCTCAGAGGCATCGCTGACTCGCCCGCAGCCGGTCTCAGGCTCGGCCCGCCGGAGCCGCGGTCAGCGCGGCGGCGCCGCCGGCGCGGGTC
>NZ_JBNFNU010000484.1:0-2782 GCF_057364445.1 Xanthobacter sp. BG11Y11_SDJG | reverse complement strand
CGTGGCATAGCGCTTATGGTCGCGGGCGATGGCGTCGAGCGCGCGGGCGGCCTGGTAGGCGAGCGTCTGCCGGCGCCGCCATTCGAGCACGCCCGCCACCGCCGCGAGCAGCACCAGCAGGCCGGCGAGCATCCACCAGCCGGGCGCCAGCGGCCACCAGCCCACCGGGTCGGGCAGATGGATGTCGCGCAGCGCCGCCATGGGATCGAACGGCGCGTCGCGGTCGAACACCGGCGCCGTCGGCTGCCCGAAGGGCGAGGAATCGGCGTGTCCGTCATGCCGCCGGGCTCCGCGCCGGGGCGCGCGCGCGTCCATGCGCTCGGGATGGAGCGCCTCCTTCAGGTCGCAGCCGGTCTCCAGCGGCACGAAGGCCATGCCGCGCTGGTGCGCCGCCTGCTCCACCGCGGCCGGCGGGCGGCGAAGCGGCGGGCATAGGCGGCGCGGCCCTCCGCCGCATCGGCGTCGAGGATGGCGACGGCGGCGCCGTCCGAGATCGGATAGGCGCCGCGCTCCGGCATGGCGGCCTCCAGGCGGTCATGGACGAACAGGTTGGTCACCTGCGACTGGAGCGCGAGGCGACCCAGCTCGCGGGACGCCGCCTCGTCGAAGTCGTGGAAGTCGCTGACGAGGAAGATCAGCGTGCCCGGCCGCGCCGCCGCCCGCAGCCGCAGCAGCGCGTCGGCAAGGCGCGGCTCCTCCTTCGGCGCCGGCTGGCCGAAGCCCTCCCGGGTGCCGTCGGCGAGCGCCTTCATGAAGCGCAGCAGGCCGGTGCGGCTGCGTTCCGGACGGTGCGAGGCGACCGAGAAGGGGGTGATCACCACGCCGCCCACCCGGTCGCCCTCGGCGGCACAGGTCCAGCCCAGCAGCGCCGCCGCGCGCGCCGCCAGCACCGACTTGAAGCAGTCGCGCGTGCCGAAGCGCATGCGCGCGCGCATGTCGGCGAGGATCAGGACCGGCCGCTCGCGCTCCTCCTGGAACAGCTTGGTGTGCGTGCGCCCGGTGCGGGCGGTCACGCGCCAGTCGATGGTGCGGATGTCGTCGCCCGGCTGGTAGGCGCGCACCTCGTCGAACTCCATCGCCGCGGCGCGGAAGGTGGAGCGATAGCCGCCGAGCTGGCGCGTGCGCACCCGCGTGCCGGGCGAGAAGCTGCCGGCGTCGCCGCCGGGGCGGCGGCGGTCAGCTCGTCGAGCCGGCCACGAGGCCGTAGGAGGCGGTCTTGCGGATTTCGCTCATCGACGCCCCGCGCCCGCGCTCAGCTCACCGGCACGCGGGCGATGAGCAGATCGAGGAACCGGTCGGTGTCGAGCCCGTCGGCCTGCGCCTCGAAGGTCAGCAGCACCCGGTGGCGCAGGGTCGCCTTGGCGATCGCCTGCACGTCCTCGGGGGTGACATAGTCGCGCCCGCGCAGCCAGGCATGGACGCGGGCGCAGCGGTCGAGCGCGATGGTGCCGCGCGGGCTGGCGCCGAATGCCACCGTGCCGGCCAGCTCGTCGCCGTAAAGCTCGGGATTGCGGGTGGCGAACACGAACTGGAGCAGATATTCCTCCACCGCTTCCGACATGTAGGTGGCGAGCGCCTGCTGGCGCGCGGCGAAGATCGTGGCCTGGGGCAAAGGCTCGCCGAAGGAGACCACCTCGCCGGTCTGCTCGCCGCGCACCAGGCGCAGGATGGCGCGCTCGGCGGCGAGGTCGGGGTAGCCGAGCTTCACCTGGAGCAGAAAGCGGTCGAGCTGCGCCTCGGGCAAAGGATAGGTGCCCTCCTGCTCGATCGGGTTCTGCGTCGCCATGACGAGGAACAGCTTCGGCAGCGCGTAGGTCACGCCGCCCACCGTCACCTGCCGCTCGGCCATGGCTTCCAGGAGGGCCGCCTGCACCTTGGCGGGGGCGCGGTTGATCTCGTCGGCGAGGATGAAGTTGTGGAACACCGGGCCCGGCTGGAAATTGAAGCTGCCATCCTCGGGCCGGTAGATGTCGGTGCCCGTGAGGTCGGAAGGCAGCAGGTCCGGCGTGAACTGGATGCGCTGGTCGTCGCAGTCGATGGCCTTCGCCAGCGCCTTGATGGCCTTGGTCTTGGCGAGGCCCGGCGCGCCCTCCACCAGAAGATGCCCGTCCGCCAGCACCGCCACCAGCAGCAGCTCCACGAACGCCCGCTGGCCGAGGATGCAGCTGTTCATGTAGTCCGCGAGCCGCAGGAAGGCGCGCCGCAGCCCCTCGGCGTCGTGCGTCGCGGCGGCACGGGCGGCGTCGCGGGCGAAGGCGGGGTCGTGGCTCGAATTCATCGTGCGGGTCGGGTCCAGCGAAAAAGGGCGTCGGTCGCAGAGCTTATACCGCTACAGACGGGGCGCCGCGCAAGCCGGCGCGCCCATCGCGCGGCAGGCCGATCGAACGGATCGGCCTTTTTGTCGCGGCTCCGTGGCCGAATTCGGGTCCGCGCGCCGGTAAAATCGGCCGCGCGCCATCAACCCGGCGCCGCAGCCGGCGGTTGCTCCTGGCTGCCATCCCGCCACGCGTCGACATGCCGTAACGGACTCTTCTGTGGCGGGGAGGGTCTGATGACCTCCGCAAAACGCGGAGACGGCATCTGCGGCGATCAGGTTGAAGCGGACGTTCCGGCGCCGGCCGTCGATCCCCTTGAACGGGGACCTGAACGGAACCGGGTCCACCGGGGGCAGGCCCAGATCCTTCCGCTCGCCACCAATTTTCAGGCCGCGCTCCTCGCCCGGCGCTGGAATGCCGCGCTTGTGATCGTCCCGGGTGCTGGAGATGCCGGCGGGCGCGGGGGC
>NZ_JBNFNU010000483.1:0-2802 GCF_057364445.1 Xanthobacter sp. BG11Y11_SDJG | reverse complement strand
CCGCCGCCGCCGGCCGAGCCGCTGCCGGCGCCCACCTTCGACCCGCCCGCCCCCGAGGCCGCGCCCGTGAGCGTGCCCGACAAGAGCGCCTCATGAGCGAGCACGACGAGATCGACGCCTCCAAGGCCCCGCTGATCGAGCATCTGATCGAGCTGCGCTCCCGCCTCATCAAGTCGGTGGTGGCGTTCCTGATCGCCTTCTTCCTCTGCTTCACCTTTGCCAAGCAGATCTACAACGTCCTGTTGTGGCCGTATGAGTTCGCCTCCGGCTTCGCGCCGGGCGTGAAGCTGATCTACACCGCGCCGCAGGAATTCCTGTTCACCCAGATCAAGCTCGGCATGTTCGGGGCGGCGTTCATCTCCTTCCCCGTGGTGGCGACGCAGATCTACATGTTCGTGGCGCCGGGCCTCTACAAGCACGAGAAGAACGCCTTCCGGCCCTATCTTGTGGCGACGCCCATCTGCTTCCTGATCGGCGCGGCGTTCGTCTATTTCGTCGCCATGCCGCTCGCCATGACCTACTTCCTGGGCATGCAGCAGGCGGGCGGCGAGGGGCAGGCGGAAATCTCGCTGCTGCCGAAGGTTTCGGAATATCTCTCGCTCATCACCACGCTGATCCTCGCCTTCGGCATCTGCTTCCAGCTGCCGGTGGTGCTGACGCTGCTGGCGCGCATCGGCATCGTGACGCAGGACATGCTGCGCAAGGCGCGGCGCTACGCCATCGTCGGCGTGTTCGTGGCGGCGGCGGTGCTGACCCCGCCGGACGTCATCAGCCAGCTCTCCCTTGCCCTGCCGACCTGGCTTCTCTACGAGGTGTCGGTCTATCTGGTGGGCATCGTCGAGAAGCGGCGGGCGGCGGAAGAGGCGGCGCGCGATGCGGCGGACGCCTCGACGCCGGCCAGCTGAGCGGCGGGGTTCCTTCCGGAGTCTTGGTTTTCTGGGCGCGGGGCTTCTCCTTAGCCGTCATGCCCCGGCTCGTCCGGGGCATCCACGCATCCGTCGGCCGCGCGCTTGAGGGAGAGGTGGATGGCCCGGACAAGCCGGGCCATGACGCATGAGGGGGACGCCGGTCGCAGCCCGCTTCATACGGCGGAACGTCTCATGCACGACATCAAATGGATCCGCGAGGAGCCGCAGGCCCTCATCGACGCGCTGACGCGGCGCGGCGGCGGGTCCGAGGCGGCGGAGCTGGTCCAGGGCCTGCTCGCCCTCGACGAGGAGCGCCGGGCGAACCTCACCAAGCTCGAAGGCCTTCTGGCGCGCCGCAACGCCGCCTCCAAGGAGATCGGCCAGGCCAAGGCGCAGAAGGACGAGGCGAAGGCCGCCGCCCGCATGGCCGAGGTGGCGAAGCTCAAGGAGGACGTGCCGGCGCTGGAAGCCGAGGTGAAGCGCATCGACGCCGAGCTTGAGGCCGAGCTTGCCGCCATCCCCAACGTGCCGCTTCCCGACGTGCCGGACGGCAAGGACGAGCACGACAATGTTCCGAAGTCCGCCTTCGGGGAGAAGCGGACCTATGCCTTCGCGCCGAAGCAGCATTTCGAGATCGGCGAGGCGCTCGGCCAGATGGATTTCGAGACCGCCGCCAAGCTCTCCGGCGCCCGCTTCGTGGTGAACAAGGGCCCGCTGGCGCGCCTGGAGCGCGCGCTGGGGCAGTTCTTCCTCGACGTGCACACAAGCGAACACGGCTACATGGAGGTGAACCCGCCGTTGCTGGTGCGGGACGAGGCCATGTTCGGGACGGCGCAGCTACCGAAGTTTCGTACCGATCAATTTTTCGGAACGGGCATTCCTGATCTCGATATTAGATCAATTAGATCTGCATACGATGAATTTTTAACGATGATGAGTTGGGAAATATTGTATCGGGATTGCAGGATCCTCAAACAACAGAAGCATTTCAAAATTTTTATGAAGCCAAGAATCATCAGCCGTCGGCTGATGATGACCCGCCATACCCTCGGCATGTCATTGAATATTTGAAAGATGTATTGATCGAGAATATTCTTTCTGTTCAGGCGGGGCGCCCTCGGCGCCTCTGGCTCATCCCCACCGCCGAAGTCCCCCTGACCAACCTCGTCCGCGAGTCGATCCTCTCGGAGGAAGAGCTGCCCCTGCGCCTCACCGCCTGCACGCCCTGCTTCCGGGCGGAAGCCGGCGCGGCCGGGCGCGATACCCGCGGCATGATCCGGCAGCACCAGTTCACCAAGGTGGAGTTGGTCTCCATCACCACGCCGGAGAAGTCGCTGGAGGAGCACGAGCGCATGCTCGCCTGCGCCGAGGCGGTGCTGCAGAAGCTGGACCTGCATTACCGCGTGGTCACGCTGTGCACCGGCGACATGGGCTTCGCCTCGCAGAAGACCTACGACATCGAGGTCTGGCTGCCGGGGCAGGGGGCGTACCGCGAGATTTCCTCCTGCTCGGTGTGCGGCGACTTCCAGGCCCGCCGCATGAACGCCCGCTACCGCCCGGCGGAGGGGAAAGGCCCGCGCTTCGTCCACACGCTCAACGGCTCGGGCGTCGCGGTCGGCCGCGCCCTCGTGGCGGTGATGGAGACCTACCAGCAGGAGGGCGGCGCCATCGCCGTTCCGGAAGCGCTGAAGCCCTATATGGGCGGCCTCAACGTGGTGGAAAAGCTGAAATAGCGCCTCCGCGTGCCCCGCCGCAACCCTCTCCCCGGCGTGGAGGGGGGCGCGAACGGTGGGGCGGACGCCTCTCGCGCGAGCCGGCCGCCTCGCGCGCCCGCTCATGCCCCGGCTTGTCCGGGGGCTATCCACTTTTGGGGCCGTTCCGAGCCGCCGGCCGG
>NZ_JBNFNU010000482.1:0-2805 GCF_057364445.1 Xanthobacter sp. BG11Y11_SDJG | reverse complement strand
AACCTGGCCGCACCCAACTTGGCCGCACCGGCCCCGGCCGTCCCGACCACCCCGGTCCAGCATGCCGCGCCGGCCCCGGTGGCGCCGGTCCAAGGCGCGTCTTCCCAGAGCGCGGCGCAGCCCGCGCCGCCAGCGCCCGTGGCCCAGGCCGATCCGCTCGATCCGGTGGCGGCCGAAATCCGCGCCTTGCTGGTGCATCCGGAAAGCCTCACCGGCAACAAGACGTTCCAGGAGGGCCTCACCGCCTTCTACGGCGCGCGCGACGGCCGCCCGGTGTTCGTCGACGCCGCCGGCTTCGATGCCCGCGGCAATGCGGTGATCGCCCGCCTGCGGGCGGCCGAGGAAGACGGCCTCGACCCCGACGACTATGCGGTGCCGCCGCTGCCGCGCCGGACCGACGCCTTGACCCTGGCCCGCGCCGAGCTGCACCTCGCCGTGGCGGCCCTGACCTATGCGCGCCATGCCCAGGCCGGCCGTTTCGAGCCCTCGCGCATCTCGTCGCTGGTGACGCCAGTGCGCGACATTCCCGATCCGGCCGCGGTGCTCGACGCGCTCGCCGCCGCGCCCGACGCCAATGCGGCGCTGGCCGCCTTCAACCCGCCCCATGCCGGCTACAAGGCGCTGAAGGCGAAGCTGAAGGAGGTTGCCGGCCAGACCACGCCGAAGATCGCGGCCGTGCCCACCGGACCGCTGCTGCGGCCGGGCGCGAGCGATCCGCGCGTGCCGGCCCTGCGCACCCGCCTCGGCATGTCGGGCGCCCCGAACGATCTGATCTATGACGCGGCACTGGTGGATGCCGTGAAGGCATTCCAGGAATCGAGCGGCGTCTCGCCCACCGGCAATGTGGGGTCCTCCACCATCGCCGCGCTCAACAAGGACGCCGGCGCCGGCGGCGGCAGCCTCACCGCCGACGTCATCGCCAACATGGAGCGCTGGCGCTGGCTGCCGCGCGATCTGGGCGATGCCTATGTGATGGTGAACATCCCCGAATATCTGGTGCGCATCTATCAGGGCGACCGGAAGATTCACGAGACCCGGGTGGTGGTCGGCAAGCCGGAGACGCCGACGCCGCTGCTGAGCCGCGACATGCAGTATGTGGTGGTGAACCCGGCCTGGAACATCCCGCCCTCCATCGCCCGCAACGAGATGATGCCGCTGCTGCGCGCGGACCCGAGCGCGCTCGGCCGGCGCGGCATCCAGGTGGTGCGGACCAGTTCGGGCGGGATCTCCTTCCGCCAGCCGCCCGGCGAGCGCAACGCGTTGGGGCGCATCAAGTTCATGTTCCCCAACGACCATTCGGTCTACCTGCACGACACGCCGTCGCGCTCGCTGTTCCAGAACGACCGCCGCGCCTACAGCCACGGCTGCGTGCGGGTGTTCGAGCCGCTGAAGTTCGGCGAGGTCATCTTCACCCTGGGCATGCCGGGCGACACCTGGAGCGAAGGCCGCATCGCCAAGATGTTCGGCAGCCAGGAGCGCTACGTGAACCTGAAGCAGCGCTTCCCGGTGCACATCGTCTACTTCAACGCCGTGGTGGACGAGGCCGGCCGGCTGCGCGTGCGCGAGGACCTTTACGGCATCAATGCGCAGGTGAAGACCATCCTCGGTGTCGAAGGCCGCCGCCGCATGGCCGAGAACCAGGCGACCCGCACCCGCTGACCCGCACCCGCCAATCCGCGTCCCGCCGGTGCCGCCCGCGGCACCGGCGCCTGCGTCGCCGATTTGGCCCGACGGCCCGTGGCACGAATGCCACGGTCAAGCGCGCAACCGCGCAGGCACGTTTTCGCCACAGTCCGCCACTACTCACGACGGCGTGACATGGGGGCGAGGGGCGTAAAGCCGCCCTTAACCGAACCCGACAAGACTCCGATTGCATCGCGCCGCGGCAACAGTTGCGGCACCGACCAGACCTGAGCCTCGGGTTCGAGCCATTGCACATCCTTCCTGCGCCGCATCTTCTCCCCTCCCGCCTCGCCGGCGCCGTCCGCCGGCTGAAGGTGGTGGGCCTCGGCGCCCTGCTCGCCTTGTGCGGCACCACATCGCTGCAGAATGCGGTGGCCAACGGCGACACCCGCACCCTGCTCATCCACCACACCCACACCGGCGAGAGCGGCAGCTTCACCTTCAAGAAGGACGGCCGCTACGACAGCGCGGCGCTTGAGAAGCTCAACTGGTTCCTGCGCGACTGGCGCACCAATGAGCCCACCAAGATGGACCCCCAGCTGTTCGACATCGTCTGGGAGGTCTATCGCGAGACCGAAGCCACGGCGCCGATCCAGGTGGTGAGCTCCTACCGGTCGCCGAAAACCAATGCCATGCTGCGCTCGCGCAGCCGCGGCGTGGCGAAGACCTCCCAGCACATGCTGGGCAAGGCGATGGATTTCTTCATTCCCGGCGTGGACCTCGCGCGGCTGCGCGAAGCGGGGCTCCGGCTCCAGCGCGGCGGCGTCGGCTTCTATCCCACCTCCGGCTCGCCGTTCGTGCACATGGACACCGGATCGGTGCGCCACTGGCCGCGCATGAGCCACGACCAGCTCGCCCGCGTGTTCCCGGACGGCAAGACCGTCCACGTGCCCTCCGACGGCCGCCCGCTCGCCAAATATGACGTGGCGCTGGCCGAGATCGAGGCCCGCGGGTCGCGGCCCGGCGTGGCGGTGGCGTCGGCCGATGCCGGCAAGGGCGTGAAGAGCTTCTTCAACAAGCTGATGGGCCGCAAGGACGACGACGACGACGAGGGCGGCGCGTCCGAGCCGCAGGTCCAGGCGGTGGCGGCTGCCACCCGGCGCCGCCAGCCCGGCCTGCCGC
>NZ_JBNFNU010000481.1:0-2809 GCF_057364445.1 Xanthobacter sp. BG11Y11_SDJG | reverse complement strand
CGGGCGGGCCGGCAGCGCGGCGACGACGACGGCGGCCGTGCGCTGCGACGCGGGAACAGGGATCGGCGGCGGCAGGTCGGCGACGTCGGCGCGGGCGAGACAGGCGAGGCGAGTGAAGGGCGGTGCGGTCTGCGCCCCCGCCCGATTGCGGGTCCACCGACAGGCTGGCGGATGCGGTGCAGAGGGGGGTACCGGAGGCGTCACGCGGCATCGCCGCCATGAGGGCGCTGGCGAACACCAGCTGGAAGACGAGCGCATAGGCGGCGGCCCATGCAGCCCCCCAGCCCATTCCCCCGGCCCGACCAGCGAGTCTCAGCATTGCGCTACCACCCCGCTCCCGGTTAGCACGTCGGCTGTCTGAAGGAAATACGGCTTATCTGCGGCGGAAAGGTGCGCGCTTGGCGTCCGGCGCGGCCGGCCGCCGCTTTCCGCGGTCCGAAGAGCGAGCGGGGCCGGGCCACCTTCCCCGCAGCCCGGCCCCGCCCGTCGGGCCGGCGCAGCGGGCCCTTTTGCCCCCAGCGCGCGACCCTGCTCCGTGGCCCTCAGCCGCGGCCTTGGTTCCGGCGCCGATCACGCCCTTGGCGGCAAGGTCCGCCCGCGCCCGCTCGTCGAGACCGAGCAGAGTGCCGAACACCTCGCCATTGTGCTGGCCGAGGTCGGGACCGCAGGCGGCGACCTTGCCGGGCGTCTCGGACAGGCGCGGGAAGGTATTCTGCATGCGCAGGCTGCCGAACATGGGGTGGGCGATCTTCACGATCGCCTCGCGCGCCTTGAAGTGCGCGTCCTCCAGCATCTCGGGCGCGCGGTAGATGTCGCCGCGCGGCACGCCGTGGGCGTCGAGCAGGGCGCCCAGTTCGTCCGCCTCCATGGTGCGCGACCAGTCGGCGATCATGGCGTCCAGCTCCGGCTGCACCTTGCCGCGCGCCGAATGGGTGGCATAGCGCGGGTCCTGGGCCAGCTCGGGCCGGCCCATGGCGGCGGCGAGGCGCTTGAACACCGTGTCCTGGTTGGCGGCGATCAGCACATAGTGCCCGCTCTTGGTGGGGTAGACGTTGGAGGGCGCGACATTCGGCAGGATCGCGCCGGTGCGCTCGCGCACATAGCCCGCCTGGTCGTATTCGGTGACGAGCGATTCCATCATCGCCAGCACCGCCTCGTAGATGGCGCTGTCCACCACCTGGCCGCGCCCGGTGCGCTGCACCGCGTGGAGCGCCATCAGGCCGCCGAGGCAGGCGAAGACCGCGGCGAGCGTGTCGCCGATGGAGATGCCCATGCGGCTCGGCGGCGTCGAGGGATCGCCCACCACGTAGCGCAGGCCGCCCATGGCCTCGCCGATGGCGCCATAGCCCGCCTTTTCCGCATAGGGGCCGGTCTGGCCGTAGCCGGAGACGCGGATCATGACGAGGCGCGGGTTGATCTTGCGCAACTCCTCATAGCCGAGGCCCCACTTCTCCATGGTGCCGGGCCGGAAGTTCTCCAGCAGGATGTCGGCATCCGCCACCAGCTTGCGGATCAGCTCCTGGCCCTCGGGCACGCGGGCATTGATCTCCACCGACTTCTTGTTGCGGGCGATCACCGGCCACCAGAGCGACTTGCCGTGCTGCTTCTCGCGGCCCCATTCGCGCATGGGGTCGCCGACGCCCGGCTGCTCGATCTTGATGACCTCGGCGCCGAAATCGGCCAGCAATTGTCCGCAGAAGGGGCCGGCGAGCAGCTGGCCCATCTCGATGACGCGGATATCGGCCAGGGGCCCGAAGCTGTCTTGCGTGCGCGGCGCACTCATGGCGATCACCTATTTGTCCGGACAAGATTGTTGAGATACAACAGAAGGGAAACGGGCTGGCAAGGCTGCGCCGGCCCGACAAAGGGAGCAGGACGCCCATGACAATCCAGACTTCCCCCCGCGTCGAAATCGTCGAGGTCGCCCCCCGTGACGGCCTGCAAAACGAACAGGTTCACGTCGCCACCGCGGTCAAGGCCGAGCTGGTGAAGCGGGCGCTGGCGGCGGGCCTCAGGCGCATGGAGGTGACGAGCTTCGTCAATCCGCAGCGCGTCCCGCAGATGGCCGACGCCGAAATTTTGATGCAAGATGTCCGGACATATCCGAACCTCACCACCATCGGCCTCGCCATGAACCGCCGCGGCTTCGACCGCGCCGTCGCCGCCGGCTGCGACGAGGTGAACATGGTGGTGGTGGCCTCCGAGAGCCTCAGCCGCCGCAACCAGGGCATGGCCACCGCGGAGAGCATCGCCATCATCCGCGACGTGGCGGCGGCGGCGCGGGAGGCGGGCACGCCCATCTCGGTCACCATCGCGGCAAGCTTCGGCTGCCCGTTCGAGGGCGAGGTGCCCGAAGGCCGTGTCCTCGCCATCCTGGAGGAGGTGCTGCCGCTCGCGCCGCTGGAGATCGCCTTCGCCGACACCATCGGCTGCGGCGTGCCCTCCCAGGTGAGCTCCCTCGTGCGCCAGGCCAAGGCGCTCGCGCCCGGCATGCGGCTGCGCGGACACTTCCACAACACCCGCAACACCGGCCTCGCCAACGTGGCGGCGGCGGTCGAGGCGGGAGCGCACAGCATCGATGCCAGCCTCGGCGGCACCGGCGGCTGCCCGTTCGCGCCCGGCGCCACCGGCAACGTCGCCACCGAGGACGTGGCCTGGATGCTCCACCGCATGGGCATCGCCACCGGCGTCGACCTGCAGCAGGCCGTGGAGGCGGCGCAGTGGCTGTCCGCGACGCTCGGCAGGCAGAGCGCCAGCGGCGTGGCGAAGGCCGGCCTGTTCCCGAAGGAGGCGGCGCTCGGCGGCTGCG
>NZ_JBNFNU010000480.1:0-2855 GCF_057364445.1 Xanthobacter sp. BG11Y11_SDJG | reverse complement strand
GAAGCCGCGCCCGCACCGCCCGCCAAGGGGATCGGCGCCGGCACTGCGACGCCGGGCGGCACTGCTGCCGGCACGGCCTCGGTGCTGTCGCGTCCGTCCGGGACGGCGCAGTAGCACCGCCCGCCGGGCTCAGAACAGGTAGACCGCCGCCACCAGCCCGACGACCACCACGGCCAGCAGCCCGAGGGTGACGAGCCCGAGCCGCTTCTCGATGAATTCCCGCGCGCGCGGCCCGAAATGGTGCAGCAGAGCGGCGAGAATGAAGAAGCGCGCGCCGCGGGTGATGAGCGAGAGCACCACGAACCAGAACAGGTTGTAGTCGGCAAAGCCCGAGGTGATGGTGACCAGCTTGTAGGGGATGGGGGTGAGCCCCTTCAGCAGGATCACCCAGTGACCGTAATGGGCATAGGCGGCGCGGAACTGCTCCACCTTGTCGCCGTAGCCGTAGAGATTGATCAGGAACTTGCCGACGCTGTCATAGAGCAGCGCGCCGATGGCGTAGCCGACCAGCCCGCCCAGCACCGAGGCGATGGTGGCGATGGTGGCGTAGCGCCAGGCCTTGTCCGGCCGCGCCAGGGTCATGGGCACCTGGAGCACGTCGGGCGGCACCGGGAAGATCGAACTTTCCGCGAACGAAACCACCGCCAGCGCCCAAGGCGCCGAGGGCTTGGCCGAATAGGCGATCACCCAGTCATAGAGCTTGCGGAGCATGCCGGCGCCTTGCTGTGCGTTGCAACAACGGCCCCTCGCTTAGGCGCTCGACCCCGGCGAGTAAAGGCGCTGCCGCAATCCTTGCGCGATGTGTCCGGGCGGTCACAGACACGCTGGAAGGCGCCGTGTAAGAGGACGCCCGTCGCGGCTGTGGGTCGTCCATGATTCGCGCTGGTTTCGCTTCGCCGGCGAGACACGGCGAGGGCACGGGGCCGCGACGGGCGGATCGCACAGATGAACGGGAACAAACGCCCCCGTTCAGCGTCCGTAGGGCTTAACCGGATTAGAACCTGTGGCTGGGCAGCATGCTGTGCTCGCCGGGTGGGGACGGTCCGGAGCGGTCTGGAAGACGAGGGCAGGGGTTCGAGATGATCAAGCGAATTGTTGTGTTTGCTGCGCTTGTGATGGGTTACGTGCTCACGGGAATGGCCCTCAACGCGGGCCAGGCCGATCGCCTCCCCATGACCGTCGAGGCCGCCGCCGACTGAGTTTCGCCTGTCGGCGAGGCGCGCCGGCGGTCCCGCCTGCGCCTCGGCGGGCGCTCTTTAAGCCTTTCTTCATCACCGTCGAAAAATTTCCGCTGCGCTCAGGGCGGACCGTCGCGGTCTTGAGCGCGGCGCGCCGGGCCATGCCTGCGGCGGATTGCAGGTCGGGCCGGGCGATCCTTGCCCTTTGCGGGGGAGGCGGCGCGCGCGCTCGCGCGATCGCCAGGGTTTCGCCTGTTTCGGGGGGGGGCGCCTCCGCCTTGCCCTCCCCGGCACGCGGGAGAGGGGGCGGGGGGCAGATCGCAGGCAGCCGGATTTCAGACTGAACTTGGCCGGCCTGCCGTCAGTGCGGCTTGCCGGCCGGCAGGTCGGCTGCGGTCAGAGGCGGGTTGGCGAGATGCCCGCCGAGGCCGGAGACTGCGGCGCGCTGGCGCACCAGGGCCAGCACCACGTCGAGCGTGGGGGTCGGCATGTCGAGCATGCGGCCCATCTCCTGCACCACGCTCACCAGCGGATCGATCTCCATAGGCCGGTCGCGCTCCAGGTCCTGGAGCATGGAGGTCTTGTGTGCGCCCACGGCGCCGGCGCTTGATGCGCCGCTCCACGTCGACCCGGAACCGGATGCCCAGCTTCTCGGCGATGGCCTGGGCCTCCAGCATCATGCCGCGCGCCACGGCGCGGGTGCCGGGGTCGGCGGCGATCACCTCGAGGGTGGCGTGGGTGAGGGCGCTGATGGGGTTGAAGCACAGATTGCCCCACAGCTTCAGCCACAGCTCGTCGCGGATGTTCGGCATCACTGGCGCGCGCAGGCCGGCGCTCTCCATCAGGTCGGCGAGCGCCTTCACCCGCGGCGTCACCTCGCCCGAGGGCTCGCCGAGCGGGAACTTGTCGCCATAGATGTGCTGGATCACGCCCGGCGCCACCACCTCGGTGGCGGGATAGACGATGCAGCCGAGCGCGCGCTCGGGCCGCAGCACCTCCCACTGGCGACCGGCGGGGTCGATGGTCTCCAGCGTGCGGTTCTCCAGCGCCCCGCCATGCTTGTAGAAATACCAGTAGGGCACGCCGTTCACGGCGGTGACGACCGAGGTGTCGTTGCCCAGGAGCGGGCGCATCTTCTCCACCACGCCGGGCACGGAATGGGCCTTGAGGGCGATGATGACATAGTCCTGAGGGCCGAGTTCGGCGGGATCGTCGGTGGCGCGCACCCGGGCGACCCGCTCCTCGCCATTGATGAGCAGCTTCACGCCGTTGGTCTGCATGGCTTCCAGGTGGCCGCCGCGCGCCACCAGGCTCACCTCCGCGCCGCCGGGCCAGCTCCACGCCGAGATAGCCGCCAATGGCGCCGGCGCCGTAGATGCACACCTTCATCGCCCGATCCTCCTCATGTTTCCTGCATGGCGTATTATGTATGCCAGTTGATGAGGCGTGCCGCCGCCCCCACCAGCTTGGCGCCCACCATAGCAATGGAAATTAATCCCGTAACGTGGAAATTTGTCACAGGCTGCGCGCGCACCCACTTGGGCTTAACCTAAGGGCGACGGCGCGCCGGGAATCGCTCGTGCGGGGCAACCGGGCGCGACCGAGAAGAACAAGCCGCCGCCCGCCGTTTACCGGCGCGCGGCAGGCCTGCGAGGGAGTTTCATGCCCGACAGTGAC
>NZ_JBNFNU010000479.1:0-2861 GCF_057364445.1 Xanthobacter sp. BG11Y11_SDJG | reverse complement strand
AGCCGTCCCGCGCCGCCGCCAGCGCCGCCTCGGGATCGCCGCCGGCCAGCGCCACGGCGATCCAGGCGCCCAGCAGCACAGTGCAGCCGATCGCCTTCACCAGGATGTGGACATAACAAAGCTGGCGCCCGGTTCCCTCCAGATCGCCCGACGACGCCAAGGTCGCCAGACCGGAGCCGAGATTGGCGCCGAGCACGATGAAGAAGGCGTCCTCCAGGCCGAGCAGGCCCACCTGAATCAGGGCCAGCGCCAGGATGGTGGGGGTGGAAGAAGACTGGCACAGCCCCGCCGCGGCCATGCCGATGGCGAAGCCCATCCAGGGCGCCATGCCATCTTGCAGCGCCTGCGCGATCATCGCCACGTCGAGATCGCGCGGGCCCTGCTTGATCAGGTCGAGCCCGAGCAGCGCCAAGGTCAGGCCGAGCGCCACCCACAGCCATTCCTTCAAGGCCGGCCGGCGATCGAGCTTGAAATGGAAGCCGAAGCCCACCAGCGCCAGGAGATAAAAGACCACCAGCCGGAAATCGAAGGCGGCGACGAACACCAGCGCCGCGGTGCCCACATTGCCGCCCGCCACCACCGGGATGGCGTCGCGGGTGGAGAACACGCCGCCGCGCACCAGATTGCCGCAGATCAGCGCCACCGCGTTGGAGGACTGGGTCGCGGCGCCGGCGACCATGCCGCTGACGAGGCCGGTGAGCGGCGAGCGCGTGGCGCTGCGCAAGAGCTGGCGCACCCGCCGGCCGGTGGCGCTTTGCAGGTGCCCCGACATGGTCTTCAGCCCGAAGAACAACAGGCCGAGCCCCGCCAGGATCTCCGCCAGAACCACCACCATCATGCAGACTTCCTCTTTTGGCCCACCCCCGGCTCCACCGGCCGGTCGTGCGCTCCCCCCACGACGCACCGCGCGCGCGGTGCGGCATTGCGCGCGCGGCCCGTGCCGGGCCACGCGGAGGGCGCAGTATGTGAAAATTCGATGTCGTTTGGACTACAGTTCAAAACACTTGATTTCGTTTTACATTGCGAACACAGAGCGGTGACGAACGCGCCCACGGACGATAGGGATGGATACTCCGCGCCGAGTCGTGGGAGGCCCCGGACGCGAGCGGCAGCTAACCCCCGCCGGACGGCACCGATTCGAGCGCGCCTCCCGGCAGCCCCCTGCCGATCTGCTGCACGTCATCCGGGCCTCGGCCTCGCTGAGGCCCGACGCGACGCGAACGGTCTGTGCCCCATAGTCGAACGAGATCATGCCGGTTTTCGCCACGCCGCCGAAAGGGAATGACGGGCCGAAACCTGCCCTCGAAGCGTCCAGCTTCAGATTGCGAATGTCCATGCCGCGATAGAGCTTTCGCCTGGAAAAGGGGCCGACGTGATAGGCAATCTCCAAATCGCGCCCTGCGACCGTCAGCGTCTCCGAGCCGAAGAGCATCCAGGCCAGGGCGTTGGCGGCGGCCACCCATCCGACCGCCCACGCGCAGAGCCAGAATGCCAGGAATGGATGGAACTCCTTGATCACCGCGCCCATTGTCGCGACGCCGGCGACGGTCCAGCCGCCCAGCCAGAACAGAAGAAACAGGATTGTACCGATCGGCCTCTGAGCCCTGATACGTAGGGTCTGGCCGGTGCGAGTCCGCTCGACCGTATACCGCGGTCCGGGCAATTTTTCGTAGCCGCCAGACATCCCGACGCCCCAAATGTCACTCTCTGATCATACTGATATCACGGGTCGAGGTCCGGAAACGGGGCTGGGTGCAAAGTGACAGAGGCGTATTTATCAACCGCCCTCAAGCACTCGAGCCGATCAGCCCTCCTCGTCCGCCTTCCCCACCAGGTCAGCCGGTTTTCGCCGTCGGCGCGCTCGTAGGAGAGGCTCTCCAGGAAGTTGCGCATGAGCTGCACGCCGTGGCCGCCGATCTTGGCGTCCTCGATGGAGGCGGGAACCGTCGGGTCGGCGAGGGTGGTCGGATCGAAGGGGACGCCGTTGTCGCGGATGCGCACGGCGATCCGGTCCTGCGGCGTGCGCCAGCATTCGATGCGGATGTCGGGGGCATGGTCCACGCCGACGAAGCCATAGGAGATGACGTTGGTGAGCGCCTCCTCGAGGCTCAGCTCCAGGCCGAAGCGCGCGGACTGCGGCCAGTCCCCGGCCTCGGCGAGGTCGCCGAGCCAGGAGGTCGCCCGCCCGATCTCATCGATGCTCGCGTCGATCCGCAGCTCGGAAAGCACGGGACCGGCTGCGGGAGGGGATGTCATTTCAGGAACTTAGGCCGGCCCACCGCCGGGAACGAGGGTCCCCGCCCGGCCGACCGCTTCCTCCCGCGTCGCCACGATGGCGATCAACTGGTCGACGCCGGTCGAGCGCAGCACCTTTTCCACCTGCGGATCGCAGCCGTAAAGGATCATGTGCCCGTTGCGGCGGGTCAGCGCCTTGGCGTTGGCGAGCAGCAGGCGGATGCCGATGGAGGCGAGGAACGTCACGCCGCTGAGGTCCACCACCATCACGCTGGCCTCGCGCGCCGCCGCCGCGAACTGGGCCTCCACGGCCCCGGCGCCGGCAATGTCCAGCCGCCCCGCGAGAGCCGCGAGCGTCACCTGGTTGCCGAGCTCGTCGTCTCGATCTTCATAACCGCATCGATCTCCCGGGAGGGGGCTGAGCTGTTGTGGCCAGGGCGCCCATGCGCCCCCAGCCGGAACCGTCCATACTCTAGTGTGCGATCCGGCCGGATGGAACCACCGTTTGGCGCGATCCCCCGGTCCGATCGCCGGTCACACCGCCTCGCCCTCGCTGGCCGCGGCGGCGTGGGTCGCCTCGCCGCGCAGGGTGCCGCGGCCGGCGAGCGCATACATCGCCGCGCCCG
>NZ_JBNFNU010000478.1:0-2872 GCF_057364445.1 Xanthobacter sp. BG11Y11_SDJG | reverse complement strand
CGCAGAGCCGCGGCCTGCCGGGCCGCCGCCGGCCGCGAACGCCGCGCTGACGGGGTCGCGCCGCGGCTTGCCTCGTCCTATCCTGGTGCCGGTCCATCCGCCGCCCCCCCTTCCAGAACCTCGACCCGTCCGGAGATGCGCCATGCCGGCTGCCGATCCGCCCTTCTTCGTGCTCACCGGCGGACCCGGATCCGGCAAGAGCACGCTTCTCGCCGCCTTGGCCGCGCGCGGCACGCCGTCGCGCCCGAGGCGGGCCGCGCCGTCATCCGTCAGCAGATGCGGATCGACGGGCCGGCGCTGCCTTGGCGCGACCGCGCCGCCTTTGCCGAAGCCATGCTTGCGCACGACATGCGCAGCTACGACGAGATGGCGGCGGCAGCGGGACCCGTCTTCTTCGACCGCGGCATTCCCGACACCCTGGGATACCTCACCCTCTGCGGGCTGCCGGTGCCGGCCCATGTCTTGCGCGCCTGCACGCAGCTGCGCTACGCGACGACCGTCTTCATCGCCCCGCCTTGGCGCGAGATCTACGTTAACGATGGCGAGCGCCGGCAGGACTGGGACGAGGCGGTGCGCACTCATGCCGCCATGGTCCAGGCCTATGGTGACCTCGGCTATCGTCTGCGGGACTTGCCGCAGGCCGACGTGGACGCCCGCGCCGGCTTCGTTCTCCAGCATGCCGCAGGCCGGGCCTGAGCCGGGGATCGCGCCGCGCCGCCTCTTTACAGCCGCGGCGCCTCACTCTAAACACGGCCATCCGATGCGCTGGGCTCAATTCCCGGCGCGGCGGAGTCTACCCCGAACGCAGCCGGGTTCCGGCGCCGCGGCCGGGTGCTAGGCCCCGGGTCAGGCCGCTCGGCGGCCCTAGGAGTGTAGCTCAACTGGTTAGAGCACCGGTCTCCAAAACCGGGGGTTGGGGGTTCGAGTCCCTCCACTCCTGCCACCTTTCGGTGGCGGGCACGAGGTTGAAGAGCAGGGTCCGGCCGACCATGTAGGCCAAGCGGAGGCGCACAGCGCGCACGCGGCCCGGGTCACCGGGACCAGAGGGCTTTTCGCCAGCGACATTCCTGTGGAAGGGGCGTCGGGGCGGGAGAGGACATCACGGCGCGGCGCGCTTCGCGGCGCGCGCGCAACGAGAGAGGTGGCGGCCACCGGGTTTCCCAAGGGGCCGCCGGGACAGACATGGCGAAGCTCAGTCCGGTGGAGTTCTTCAATCAGGTGCGCGCCGAGACGGCGAAGGTCACCTGGCCGACGCGCCGCGAGACGCTCATCACCACCGCGATGGTATTCGTGATGGTGTTCCTGGCCTCGATCTTCTTCATGATCGCCGACCAGATCATCCGGTTCGGGGTGTCCACCCTCCTCACCATCGGCCAGTGAGGAGAGCCCCCATGGCGAAGCGCTGGTACATCGTCCACGCATATTCCAACTTCGAGAAGAAGGTGGCGGATTCGATCCGCGAGCAGGCCGACCAGCGCGGACTGCAGGACCTGTTCGAGCAGATCCTCGTGCCCACCGAGAAGGTGGTCGAGGTGCGCCGCGGCCGCAAGGTCGACACCGAGCGCAAGTTCTTTCCCGGCTACGTCCTGGTCAAGATGGACCTGACCGACGAGGCCTTCCACCTGATCAAGAACACCCCCAAGGTCACCGGCTTCCTGGGCGCGGACAACAAGCCCATGCCGATCTCCGAAGGCGAGGCCATGCGCATCCTGCAGCAGGTGCAGGAGGGCATCGAGCGGCCGAAGCCTTCGATCACCTTCGAGGTGGGCGAGACCGTGAAGGTGGCGGACGGGCCGTTCGCCTCGTTCAACGGCATCGTCGAAGAGGTGGACGACAGCCGCTCGCGCCTCAAGGTCGCGGTGTCCATCTTCGGCCGCGCGACCCCGGTGGAGCTGGAATTCGCGCAGGTGGAGAAGGTCTGAGGCTTCGCCTTGGCCGATTTGAGTTCTGCAAGGGCGCGGGCGGCACGGCTCGCGCCCTTTGCGTTTCCCGCGCTATAGCCGGATAACACCCGGCGCCGCGCCTGCCCGCCTATCCTTCCTGCGCCCCCGCAAACCGGGGAAAGGGAGGACACGATGGCGACAAAGCGCATCCTGATGATCGTCGGCGACTTCGTGGAGGACTACGAGGTCATGGTCCCGTTCCAGGCGCTCCTGGCGGTGGGTCACACCGTGCATGCGGTGTGCCCGGACAAGAAGGCGGGCGACACGGTGGCGACCTCGGTTCACGATTTCGAGGGCGCGCAGACCTATTCCGAGAAGCGCGGCCACAATTTCGCGCTCAACGCCACCTTCGCCGAGGTGGATCCGGCGGGCTATGACGCGCTGGTGATCCCGGGCGGCCGGCGCCGGAATATGTGCGCCTCAACCCGCGCGCCATCGAGATGGTGCGGCATTTCTTCGAGGCCGGAAAGCCGGTGGGCGCGGTGTGTCACGGCGCCCAATTGCTCGCTGCGGCGCGGGTGATCGAGGGGCGCACCGTGTCGGCGTATCCCGCCTGCCGGCCGGAGGTGGAGCTTGCCGGCGGGACCTATGCGGACATCGCCATCGACGCCGCCGTGACCGACGGCAACCTGGTCTCGGCCCCGGCCTGGCCGGCGCATCCGGCCTTCCTCGCCCAGTTTCTGGCCGTGCTCGGCACCGCCATCGTCCACGACACCGAGCGCCGCGCCGCCTGAGACGGCTCGCGCGCGGGGCAAGACGGGCATAGGATTGGCGGGCGGGCGAAGCTGCGGCCGCCCGCGCCGCACAGGCGCCATCGGAGCGGCGCACGCCAGCGGCGCCTCCGGCAATCAGACCCGGCAGCAAGGCCAGGGAGGCGCCCATGTGCAAGCTCTTCATCGAGGCCGATCCCGAGCTGTGGCAGACCCGGC
>NZ_JBNFNU010000477.1:0-2874 GCF_057364445.1 Xanthobacter sp. BG11Y11_SDJG | reverse complement strand
GCGCGAGGCGCGCGCGGCGCGCGGGCAGATCGAGCCCGAACCAGCGCGGCCGGCCGGGCGCAGGCGCCTCGGGGTCGATGGCGATCAACTCCAGGAACTCGCCGTCCGTGGTGCGCATCACCCGGTTGTGGGTGCTCATGTCGGCGTGCTTGCCGCCCATCGGCATGTCGATGCCGAGGAGGCGGCGCATGTGGTCGGCGCCGCTCGCCAGATCGGCGGCGCCGACGGTGACGTGATCGATCTCGTTCAGCATCTCAAGGTCCGTGGTGGAGGGAATCCTCCGGGTCTTTAGAGCACGCGTCGGCCAGCATGCAATGCAGCCGGCCGGGTAACGCGTTCTCTGCCAATAAATTAGAGCGCGCGCGGCGGGGAAAGCTCAGCGCGGCGGATCGTCGCGACCGCGCCGCCGGCCTCCTTCCAGGCCTTGAAGCCGCCCTTGATGTGGGCCACGTCCTCCACCCCCATGCGCTGGAGCAGGTGCACGGTGAGCGCCGAGCGCCAGTCGAGCGCGCAGTGGAACAGCAGCTTCCTGCCCTCCCCGAACTCCTTCTTGAAATAGGGGCTTTCGGGATCGATCCAGAATTCCACCATGCCGCGCGGGCAGTGGAAGGCGCCGGGGATGTAGCCCTCGCGCTGGCGCTCGCGCACGTCGCGGATGTCCACCACCAGCCAATCCGGATCGGCGGCGAGCGCCATGGCCTCGGCCGGCTCGACCTCGGTGATGGCGGCGCGCGCCTCCTCCAGCATTCTCCTTCACGCCCATCTTCAGCTTGCCGGTCATCCTGCGGGCCTCCTCGCCGCGCGGCGGCGTGTTGTCGTTCCAATATGTGAAACGATAATGCGTCATTTTGGCACGCTGGCGGGGCACGCTCAAGCGCCCAACCCGGTGACGCCGCCGCAATATTCCGCCATTGTGCCATCCGGGCCGCGCGCCGCTTCCGTCTCCCGGATGGGGGCTTCGGAGCGAGGGGCGAGCAGCCGCAGGGTCGGTCGCGCGCACGTGGGTGGCGAGGAGTTGAGATGACCAAGTCGGCAGTCGGTCGGATCGGCGTGGACATCGGCGGCACCTTCACCGACACCGCACTGGAACTCTCCGGCAGGCTCTATTCCAGCAAGGTGCTCACCACCTATGCCGCGCCCGAGCAGGCGATCCTCGACGGCATCCGCCTGGTGCTCGCCGCCGCCGGCATCGGCCCCGAGGCGATCGGCGACGTGATCCACGGCACCACCCTTGTCACCAATGCGCTGATCGCGCGGCGCGGCGCGCGCACCGCCTTCGTCACCACCGCGGGCTTCCGCGACGTGATCGAGATGCGCCGCGAGAACCGCTTCGAGCAGTACGACCTCGACCTCGTATTGCCCGCCCCGCTCATCCCCCGCGCCGACCGCTTCACGCTTGCCGAGCGCATGGGCGCCCACGGCGAGGTGCTCATGGCGCTCGACGAGGCCGAGGTGGAGGCGCTCGCCGCCCGCCTCAAGGCTGGCGGCTATGAGAGCGTCGCCGTGGGCTTCCTGCATTCCTACGCCAACGGCGCGCACGAACAGCGCGCGGGCGAGATTCTGCGCGCCGCGCTTCCCGGCGTCGCGGTCTCGCTGTCGAGCGCGGTCTCGCCACGCATGCGCGAGTTCGACCGCTTCAACACGGTGTGCGCCAACGCCTATGTGCAGCCCATGGTGGAGGGCTATCTCAAGCGCCTCGCCGGCCGCCTTGCCGGCATCGGCCTGTCCTGCCCGGTCTTCATGATGCATTCGGGCGGCGGCCTGATCTCGGTGGAGGATGCGGCCCTGTTCCCGGTGCGGCTTCTCGAATCCGGGCCGGCGGGCGGCGCCATCTTCGCGGCGCGCTACGGCACGGCGCACGGGCTCGACCGGGTGCTGTCGTTCGACATGGGGGGCACCACGGCGAAGATCTGCCTGATCGAGGACCAGCGCCCCAAGGCCGCCGACACGTTCGAGGTGGCGCGCACCTACCGCTTCAAGAAGGGCAGCGGCATGCCCATCTCCATCCCGGTGATCGAGATGGTGGAGATCGGCGCCGGCGGCGGCTCCATCGCCCATGTGGACGTGATGCGCCAGATCCGCGTGGGCCCCGAGAGCGCGGGTTCCGAGCCCGGCCCCGCCGCCTATCAGCGCGGCGGCACCAAGCCGACCGTCACCGACGCCAATCTGCTGCTCGGCCGGCTCGATCCGGACGCCTTCGCCGGCGGCTCCATCGCCCTCTCGGTGCCGAATGCGCAGCAGGCCATGCGCGATCACGTCGCCGCCCCGCTCGCCTTGCCGGAAGACCAGGCGGCGGTGGGCATCTGCGAGGTGGTGGACGAGAACATGGCCAATGCCGCCCGCGCCCACGCGGTGGAGAACGGGCGCGACCTGGCCGCCTACACCATGATCGCCTTCGGCGGCGGCGCGCCGATCCACGCCTGCCGGGTGGCCGAGAAGCTGGGAGTGGACACGGTGCTGGTGCCGCCGGGCGCGGGCGTGGGCTCGGCCATCGGCTTCCTCGCCACGCCGTTCGGCTACGAGACCGTGCGCTCCAGCCACCTGCCGCTGGACAGAGCAGAGGCGGGCACGCTCCAGGCCCTGGTGGACGAGATGAAGCGCACGGCGGCCGCCTTCGTCGCCCGCGGCGCCGGAAACGCGGTGCCGGAATTCTCGCTGCGCGCCTTCATGCGCTATGTGGGCCAGGGCTGGGAAATTCCCGTGGACCTGCCTGACGCCCCGTTGGGCGCCGATTGCGCGGCGCGCCTGCGCGCGCGGTTCGAGGCGGAATACGAGCGCCTGTTCGGCCGCGTCATCGCCGGGCAGGCGGTGGAGATCGTCTCCTGGTCGGTGCGCGCGGCGACCCCCGAGCCGGAAGTGCCGCGCGCCGCGCCG
>NZ_JBNFNU010000476.1:0-2878 GCF_057364445.1 Xanthobacter sp. BG11Y11_SDJG | reverse complement strand
CGCTCGGCGGCGCCGCCCTCGACCAGACGCTGCTCGGCGGCGCGCGCACGCCCAAGGCCGAAGGCCCGCGCCTGTCGGACCTCGAGGTGATGGCCTCCACCGAGGGCGCGCCCGTCGCGCGGCTCTACGGCCGCGCCCGTCTGCCCGGCCAGGTGATCTGGGCGACCAAACTGCGCGAGATCCGCCGCGAGGAGACGCAGAGCGTCGCCGGCAAGGGCGGCTCGCTGGCGCCCAAGGTCACCACCTACACCTATTACGCCAACTTCGCCGTCGCCTTCTGCGAGGGACCGGTGGCACGCATCGGCCGCATCTGGGCGGACGGCAAGCCGCTCGACGAGCGCCGCCTCCTCATTCGCACCCATCTTGGCGCCGAGGACCAGTCCCCGGACGCCTGGATCGCCGCCCGGCAGGGCGACGCCGACACGCCGTCCTATGGCGGCATCGCCTATCTCGTGTTCCAGAACCTGGAACTGACCGATTTCGGCAACCGCATTCCCCAGATCACCGCCGAGGTGGAGCGCCCGGTGGGGGCGCTGGAAAAGGACATCCGCGCCGTCACCCTGATCCCCGGCGCCACCGAGTTCGGCTACGACCCGCTCACCGTGCGCCAGCAGGTGGGGGAAAGCGTGTTCCTGCCGGAATCGCGCCACGTCACCACCCACCAGAGCGACTTCGAGGCGGCGCTGGAGCAACTGCTCTGCGCCTGTCCGAACCTTCAGCGGGTCAGCCTCGTCGTCTCCTGGTTCGGCGACGACCTGCGCGCCGGCATGTGCTCGGTGCGGCCGAAGAGCGAGCGCCTCGTCAAGACCACCACGCCGGTGGCCTGGGCGGTGGGCGGCGACACCCGCCTCACCGTGCCCGCCGTCTCCCGCTACGAAGGGCGCGCGGCCTATGGCGGCACGCCGGCGGACGGCAGCGTGCTGCGCGCCATCCGTCGGCTGAAAGAGGAGGGCATCAAGGTCACGCTGAACCCGTTCGTGATGATGGACATCCCGGCCGGCAACGCGCTGCCCGACCCGTGGACCGGCGCTCCCGCGCAGCCGGCCCATCCCTGGCGCGGCCGCATCGTCTGCGATCCCGCGCCGGGGCGCGAGGGCACGGCGGACGGAACGAGCGCCTGCGCCACGCAGGTTGCGGCGCTGTTCGGGACGGCCCAGCGCCACCACTTCACCCGGCTCGGCGACCTCGTGCTCTATTCCGGCCCGGCGGAATGGTCGCTCCGGCGCATGGCCTTGCATTACGCCCATCTGGCGGTGGCGGCGGGCGGGGTGGAGGCGATCCTCATCGGCTCGGAGTTCGAGGCGCTCACCCGCCTTCGGGACCACACCGGCGCCTTTCCGGCAGCGGAGGCGCTGGCCGGGCTCGCGGCCGAGGTGAAGGCGGTGGTGGGCGCCGACACCCAGGTCTCCTACGCCGCCAACTGGAGCGAATACGGGGCCCAGGTCTTCGACGGCGGCGACCTGCGCTTCCCGCTCGATGCGGTGTGGGCCTCGCCTGCCGTCGACTTCATCGGCATCGACTATTATCCGCCCATGGCGGACTGGCGCGAGGGCTCGGCCCATCTCGACGCCGCGCTCGCCCGCTCGCCCCACGAGGTGGCCTATCTCAAGGCCAATCTGCGCGCCGGCGAAGGCTTCGACTGGTTCTACGCGGACGAGGCCGCGCGGCTCGCCCAGGACCGCACGCCGATCACCGACGGCGCGCACGGCGAGCCGTGGGTCTTCCGCCAGAAGGACATCTGGTCGTTCTGGGCCAATGCCCATTTCGAGCGCACCGGCGGCGTGCGGCACGACGCGCCCACGGCTTACGCGCCGGGCGCCAAGCCCATCCGCCTCATGGAGGCAGGCTGCCCGGCGGTGGACAAGGGGCCGAACCGCCCCAGCGTGTTTCCCGACGCGAAGTCGTCGGAGAACGCGCTGCCGCCTTTCTCCACCGGCGCCCGAGACGATCTGGTCCAGCGCCGCGCGCTCGCCGCGATCCTGTCCACCTTCGAGCCGGCGGCGGGCGCGAGCCACGCCGACAATCCCGCCGCCGCGCTCTACGAGGGACGGATGGTGGAAGCGGGCTGCACCTTCCTGTGGACCTTCGATGCCCGGCCCTATCCCCAATTCCCTCTGGCGCGCGGGGTGTGGGCGGACGGCGACAACTGGCGCACCGGCCATTGGCTGAACGGGCGCCTCGGCGGCGCACCGCTCGACGGCCTGGTCGGCACCCTGTGCGCGGACTACGGCATCAACGGCGTGGATGCCTCGACCTCTCCGGCGCGGTGGACGGCTATGTATTGGAGCGGCCCATGAGAGCGCGCGCCGCCATCGAGCCTCTGGCGCGCGCCTTCGGCTTCGACGCGGCGGAGGCGGGGGACACGATCGCCTTCCGCCCGCGTGGGCGCGCCGCGCCGGTGGCGCTCGGCGTGGACGACCTGGTGCGCGGCGAGGACGGCCCGCTCGTGGCCTTCACGCGGGCGCAGGAGAGCGAGCTGCCTTGCGCGGTCCGCCTCGGCTTCGTCGACGCCCACCGCGACTATCGCCGTGTCAGCATCGCCTCGCGCCGGCTCGTGGGCGGGAGCCGACACGAAGTGGAGGCGGACCTCGCCGTGGTGGCCGAGACCGCCACCATGGTGCGCGCGGCGGATGTTTGGCTCCAAGACCTGTGGACCGGCCGCGAAAGCGCCGCCTTCACGCTCCCGCCTTCGCGCCTCGCGCTAATGCCGGGCGACCTGGTGCGGCTTGCCCTCGACGGGCGGGAGCGGCTTCTCGAGATCAACGCGGGTGGAGGGAGGCCGGCGCGCGCGCCGTGACCGCCCGCCAGCATCGACCCCCGATGTGTTTCGACGCCGCTCTGCCGCCGGCGCAGGAGGGGCACGGTCGCGCTGCCGCCG
>NZ_JBNFNU010000475.1:0-2890 GCF_057364445.1 Xanthobacter sp. BG11Y11_SDJG | reverse complement strand
GCCCGCGGCACGGCCAATAAAATCCGGCGACCTTCCATCGACCAGCCCGACCACCAGCCCGACCTCCAGCCCGACCCGCATCGACGACCGCTTCAAGGCTCTTGCTCAGGAAGGGCGGCCCGGCCTCGTCACCTTCATCACCGCCGGGGATCCCGACCTCGACACCTCGCTCGAAATCCTCAAGGCCCTGCCCGGCGCGGGCGCGGACGTGATCGAGCTGGGCGTGCCCTTCACCGATCCCATGGCGGACGGCCCGGCGATCCAGGCCGCCGGCCTGCGCGCCTTGCGCGCCGGCCAGACGCTCGCCAAGACGCTGGGCATGGTGAAGGCGTTCCGGGAGGGCGACGGCGCCACCCCGATCGTGCTCATGGGCTATTTCAATCCCATCTACGTTTATGGCGTCGACCGCTTTCTGGCGGACGCCAAGGCTGCGGGCGTGGACGGGCTCATCGTCGTCGATCTGCCGCCGGAGGAGGATGACGAACTGTGCCTGCCGGCGCTGGCCGCGGGCATCGACTTCATCCGCCTCGCCACCCCGACCACCGACGACAAGCGCCTGCCGGCGGTGCTGAAGCACACGGCGGGCTTCGTCTATTACGTCTCCATCACCGGCATCACCGGCTCGGCCACGCCCGACGCCGATGCGGTGGGTGCGGCGGTCAAGCGCATCAAGGGCCACACCGCGCTGCCGGTGGCGGTGGGCTTCGGCGTGAAGACCCCCGAACAGGCGGCCGCCATCGCCCAGGGAGCCGACGCCGTGGTGGTGGGCTCGGCGCTGGTGGAAACGGTGCGCGCCAGTCTCGATTCCCACGGCAAGGAGACGCCCAGACCGTGCCCGCCGTGGAGCAGCTCGCCCGCGCGCTCGCCGATGCGGTGCGCGCCGTGCGACGCTGAACGGCGCCGGCGCCGCCCGACGCCGCACTTTCGCCGCGCTCGGCTTGCCTTTAGAGGTGTGCCGTGGCACGCCGCGCTGCAACACGCCGCCGCGCCGATCCGCCGGAGATGCCCGTGAACTGGATTTCCAACGTCGTCCGCCCGAAGATCCGCGATTTCCTGGCGCGCCGCGAGGTTCCGGAGAACCTCTGGGTGAAGTGCCCGGAGACCGGGCAGATGGTGTTCCATAAGGACCTGGAGACGAACCAGTTCGTCATTCCCGGCTCCGGCTATCACATGCGCATGGACGCGGTGACGCGGCTGAAGAACACCTTCGACGACGGCGCCTATGAAGAGGTCGCCCTTCCCGAGGTGGCGGTCGACCCGCTGAAGTTCCGCGACGAACGCCGCTATGTGGACCGGCTGAAGGACGCGCGCGCCAAGACCTCCTACCAGGATGCGGTGAAGGTCGCGACCGGGATGCTGGAGGAACTGCCGGTCACGATCGCGGTTCAGGATTTCGGCTTCATGGGCGGCTCGCTCGGCATGGCCGCCGGCGAGGCGGTGGTGACCGGGCTGCAGACCGCAGCGCAGAACGGCACCCCCTTCATCATGTTCGCCGCCTCCGGCGGGGCGCGCATGCAGGAAGGCATCCTCTCCCTCATGCAGTTGCCGCGCACCACTGTGGCGATCCAGGAACTGCGCGAGGCGAAGAAGCCCTATATCGTCGTGCTCACCAACCCGACCACCGGCGGCGTCACCGCCTCCTACGCCATGCTGGGCGACATCCACATCGCCGAGCCGGGCGCGCTGGTGGGCTTCGCCGGCCCGCGCGTGATCGAGCAGACCATCCGCGAGAAGCTGCCCGAGGGCTTCCAGCGGGCCGAGTATCTGCGCGACCACGGCATGATCGACCTCGTGGTGCACCGCCACCAGATGCGCGAGACGCTGGGCCGCCTGTGCCGGCTGCTCATGCGCGCCCCGGCCCTTCCCCCCAAGGCGCGGCTGCCGCGGCCGTCCGCACCGGAGGCCGCGCCGCCCGCTTCCGCGGCCTGACGGCCCCGCCGCCGCGGGGCCTCGAAAGAAGACGAAGATGGCCCTAGCCCAGCCCATGCGGGCGCCGGATTCCATCCTGGACCGGCTCTCCGCTCTGCATCCCAAGAAGATCGACCTGTCGCTCGCGCGCATGGAGCGGCTGATGGCGGCGCTCGGCCATCCGGAGCGGCGGCTGCCGCCGGTGATCCACGTGGCGGGCACCAACGGCAAGGGCTCTACCATCGCCTTCATGCGCGCCATCCTGGAGGCGGCGGGACAGCGGGTCCACGTCTACACCTCGCCGCATCTGGTGCGCTTCAACGAGCGCATCCGCCTGGCCGGACATCTGGTGGAGGACGGCCCGCTCGCCGAGGCGCTGGAGCGCGCCGAGACCGCGAATGCCGGCGCGCCCATCACCCTGTTCGAGATCACCACCGCGGCCGCGTTCCTCCTGTTCTCCGACACGCCGGCGGACGTGCTGCTGCTGGAAGTGGGCCTCGGCGGCCGGCTCGATGCCACCAATGTGGTGGAGACGCCGGCGCTGAGCGTCATCACCCCGGTCTCCATCGACCATGTGGATTTCCTCGGCTCGACACTCGCCGCCATCGCCGGCGAAAAGGCCGGCATCATCAAGCGCCTGGTTCCGGTGGTGTCGGGCGTCCAGGCCAGCGAGGCGGAGGCGGTGATCGCGCGCGCGGCGGCGCGGCCGCGCCCCGGTCTTCATCGGCGGCCAGCACTGGAGCATCGCCGACGATGCCGGGCGCCTCGCTTATGCGGACGAGAACGGCCTGCTCGACCTGCCGCGGCGCGCCTCGTGGGGCCGCACCAGATCGCCAATGCCGGGCTCGCGGTGGCGGCGCTGCGAACCGTGCCGGACCTCGCTTTGCCGGCCGCCGCCTTCGAGGAGGGCATCCTGAAGGCGGACTGGCCGGCACGGCTCCAGCGTCTCGGGGGCCGGGCCGCTGGTGGCGCGGGCGCCGGC